>JBJMPM010000404.1:0-6538 GCA_045803205.1 Longimicrobiaceae bacterium | reverse complement strand
GCGGCGGGCTCCCGCGCATTCCTCGGCCAGATCCTCACGGCCCTGCCCTCTGCAGCGCTGACGCCAGGACCCGTGTGGCCGGGCCTCAGGATGACACCCCCGGGTGCCGTGGAATGTGCGCGTTCAGCAACACCCTCTCAGGATGCTCTCCTCCGCGGCTCCGCGTTCTCTGCGTGAGACGTGCGGCCCGGGCGTGAAGGGGGCGCTCAGCCGGGTGTCGGCAGCGCGTAGGCCAGCACCGCCGGCTCCGGGTCGTGCCGGAGCGCATAGAGCGTGCGGCCAGCCGGGTCGACCGCGATCCCGAGGACGGCGGCGTCGAGCGTCCACACGGCGCGCAGCCTGCCCTGCCAGTCGTAAACGTGGATATAGGTTCCGAAGTTCGCCCGTCCGGGCGCTTCCTTGCGCGTCTTCCCCGAGTACAGGGCGTAGATGCGCGCGGCGGTGGTGGCGAGGTCGATGTACCCGAAGCGGAGGTCTTCCCCGGTCGCCAGCGTCGGCCCCTGAGCGGTCTGGCGGACCGTGTACACCGGCTCGAACCCGTCCGGGCCGTGCCGCGACACCACCGGCGAGCCGTCCGCATGGTAGATCTCCAACCCATCGGCGTGGCGGGTCGCCAGCGCGACCAGGCTCCCGTCCGGGTGCGCCCCGGCCGTGCTCTGGTAGGCGTGCTGTACCACGGCGTCCGGCACCCCCCGCCGGCCCCGAGGCGGGGTCCCCACGACGCCCAGCAGCTTTCCGGATGGGTCGAAGCGGGCGAGGCGGCCGCTGTCGGTGAAGAATCCCGGGCTCAGGATCGATCCGTCCGCGAGCAGCACGGGAGAGTTGACGGTGAAGTCGGCGCGCAGGTGCAGCAGCTGCCCGCCCGGCCGGCGACCCGGCTTCAGGTCTTCGTCGAGAGCGACGTGCGTCAGCCGCCGCAGGTTCAGGTCGTAGATCCACACCGCTCCCGGATCGGCCGGAGGCACGATGGCCGACCACGGGGCGTCGAACTCGCCCGGGCCTTCGCCGTGCCGCCCGAAGGCACGCTCAAGCCGGCCGGAGCCGATCTGGATCACCTTGACGAGCGAGTCGCCGAGCGGGTCGAGGACCACCAGCCGGTCTCGCACCACGACGGCCTTGGAGGGCGCGGCCAGGGACGGCCCGGAGTAAAGCACGCGCGATGCGAGGCGCGCCTGGGGAAGGTCCGGCGGTACGCCGGAGCCGGGTCGCTCCGGGTCGGAGCGGCACGCGGATCCGGCGGCCACACCGAGCCACAGGAGCGCAGCCAGGGAACCGCGACGGAGCGGAACGAAGGAAGACATGGCGGCGGAAGCGTAGAGACGTCGGGTACGGAGACTTCAGCCACCAGGAGGCTCGTCCACCTGCGTCCTGCTGCAGGACCCGCTCGATTTGTAGTAGTAGTTCCAGTAGTTGGACCCGTTCAGACCGCAGATGGAACCGGCTTCATAGCAGCAGGTCCCGCTCTGGCAGGCCGCCTCGTTCACCTTGATGCCTTCCGACTGCGAATACGTCACCGGCGCCAGCGCGAGGGTCGACGCGATGCCGGCTCCGTACAGGAACCGCTTCGGCACTGCTTTCATGCGAGGTTCTCCGGTTATGAGGGGTGCTTCCGCCGCGGAGGACAAGTCTGCCACGAAAAATTTGGTCGTGTCAAGTGCGCCGTGCTCTGCGGCGGCACATCCGCCTCCTTCGCCTCGGCCAGAACTGCCAGGCGGCGGCTGGCGGGGAGCGTCCCGGGCACCCTCCTCCCCTTCCACCCGCAGCTGGAGCTCGTGGTGAGGCCGGTGGTCCTCGAGCCGGGGGAGAGCTGCTTCAACGCCGCGCGGCCGGACCGCTTCCTGACCCTCGACCAGCGGGCGCGGGCGGTGCCCCGCCTCGCCCGCCTCGAAGCTCTCCACCGGTAGCGGTCCGCACCCAGCGGGAGCCGGAATTCGTCGCCTGGCGCAGGATGAGGTTGAGCTGGCCGACGTGGTGCTGGACGTGGCGCAGGTTGTACAGGAGCAGCTCCGCCTCGCTGAGGTCGAGCCATTCGAACCCGCAGCGCCGGCTCACCTTCTCATCGGTCATGGCGTCGATGGCCGCGCGGCACTTCCGGCGGCCGTGAACCAGGAAGGCGAGGAGCTCGTCCTTGCCGTACGCCCGTGGCGGCATCACGTCGTCCTCGAGCTCGCCGAGGGTGAAGGGCGCGGGCGGCGTGTACGCCTCGACCGAGCCGGAGGAGTAGACGTCGAGATAGAAGAGGGTGTGAAAGGCGACGTACCAGAACTCGGGGCGGCGCGAGCGGTCGCTCCACAGCTCGTCGGGACAGGCGAGCAGCGCGTTCTCCAGCATCTCGATGGCGGCGCCGAACTGCCGCCAGATCATCGCCTTCCAGGTAGCGTCCACGCGCGGGCTCCTGCGGACGAGGGGGGATCTCCGGCTCCGGCCCCCCCAGGAAGCCCGGGGTGCCACAGTCGCGCAACTAAAAAGGCGCGGAGCCGCGGAGAAGACTCTCCGCGGCTCCGCGCCTCTGCGTGAGACTGTAGCTACGCCCTTACGCCGTGGGCGTGCAGGTCGCGCTGGTGATGGAGTAGTCCACCGTCGCGCCACCGCCGCCGGCCACCGTGACCGTGGGAGCCGAGGGCGTGGCCACCACCGTCAGCGAGTCGCCGTTGGTGAAGGAGTACGCCGGCGCGTAGGTCATGGTCCAGGTGCCCGGCGCCACCGTCATCGCGTACGTCCCCGCCGGCTGCACCGCGCCGGAGATCGAGTCGGCGCCCGCCACCGCGCGCGGCACGAACTGGGTGATCGCCACCGCCGCGCCGCCGCAGGTCGGCAGCGTCACGCCCGTGGCCAGCGACACCGTGCCGCTGATCGACGCGCTGAAGCCGATCTCCGTGGCGGTCATCACCGGGTGCATCACCCACTTGCCGGACGCGCCCGCCTGGTGCCCGAAGCTCTGGCTCACGTCGAAGTCCACCGACAGGATCTGCGCCCCCGACTCCAGCGACACCGAGCCGCCGGGGAGCTTCACCTTGATCCCGCTGGAGCAGCCGCTGGGCACCTGCAGCGAGCCGGTGGCGGTCACCCCCGCCGGGAGCGCGGCGCCCGAGGTGGCGTACACCTGGCCCGTCTGCGTCACCACGTAGGCCTCGCAGACCACGAAGCGGAGCTGCGAGTAGGAGCCGGCCGGCACCTGCACCCCGCTCACCAGCGTGGCGAAGTTCGACCCGGTGAGCTGGGTGAGGTTCAGCCACCCGGTCGGCGTGGTGAGCAGATCCACGCGCCCCGAAGTGCTGTCGGCGGGCGAGGTGCCCTGCAGGTAGATCCTCTCCACCTTCACCCACGCCTCCTTGAGGTCTCCCGGCGCGTCGTGGAGGCGGATGGTCACCTGCGCGGGGCCGTTGCCGCCCGTCGAGTCGCCGCAGGCGGCCAGCGCCAGCGCCGCGAGCGGGAGAAGGATGCTGCGCTTCATCGTTTCCTCTGGAACCTGGTGAAGTGCCGGGCCGCCCCCGGCATGCACCCTTCCTGACGCACGAACCCCCGCCGGCGTCACACGCCGGCGGGGAGTTCCGCATCTGCTACAGCGGGGTGAAACAGGCTGGCCGTGCCTGGCAGGATTGAACCCCGAGTGATTCTGCCACACCGAATCCGGCAAAAGAATGCATCCGCAAAATCACGTGAATATGCGACTGAAGTCGCCGCTACAAAGGCACACAGTCCGCCTTTGCGGACTTCAAAAACACCAGGCGATTTCTCGAATTCCGTGTCATCATTTCCAGGTGTACCGCCTCGCCGCGCCACAAAGGGCGTCATATTGATCCAGGCCCTGGGGCGTCAGGTGCGGGAATTCCTTCGCCAGGCGCGCCTGGATCGGCTGGAGGCAGTTCTCGCCGAACTCCATCGCCAAGGCCAGACCGCGGTTCAGGAGCTGATTGCTGCTCACGATCGGCAGCCTCCGATCGACCGCTGTGGAGAGACTCTCCCGGGCGAGGCACGAGAGACTCGGCGGGAGGGTTGGATGAGGGGTGCTTGGTCTCTGGAACCGCGATGAGCCGTTGCGCGGGCCAGACCTCTCCCCCGTACTTGAATTTACAAAGCAGAAGGACGTAGGTCGCACCCTCAGGAACCCAGGTTACGTAGCTGTTTCTGACTTCCAGCCCGGGGTCGAGGTAACTTTGCGTTCCCCAGATGTTCCGACGACCAATGCTGTGGGGAAAAACAACCTGCCGGGCATGGCGTGATTCCGTACTCTCTGTCACACGATCCGCGACCGTGAGATAGCGCACGTTCAGCGTTGCGTCGGTGACCTGATGCCGAACCTTCCCCTTGTTCGCCAGCCGCGCACTGATTTCTATCAGCCACACACCGTTTTGCAGTCCAGTGAACTCTGCGGACAGATCGAACTCCGCACGCGGCGTGCGCTCCTGGTGGAGCCCGAACTTCCAGTATGCCCAGGCCCCGCCGATCACAATGGCCGAGGCGCTGGCCACAGCGGAAATGCCTTGGGCCAGGTCCTTGAATATGGTGACTTGCTGACCATCCAGGGACATACAGGAAACTCTCCGAATAACGGATTCGATTTCACGAATAGCCGGGAGTCATCCTTTGAGGCTCTCCGGCGGCCGGACACAATCGGGCCGTGGCGGCCCAGTATGATGTCGTCGGCCTCCCGCGCCACGTCTCACCACCGCGGCCGTTGGCGCAGGGTATCGCCGGAGAGGGCGGCTCGGCGGCTTACGGAAGCAACGACGTGGTACCACGCCTCGTCGGTGCTGAACCCGGTCTCGATGGAGAATTCCACCGTAGTTGACCACCAGCGTCTTCCTGCCCCACCGGCCGAAGGTGGCGGTCAGCGAGTGCCACCCGTCGTCACGCGGGGAATCGAGCACGACCCTGGTCGCCAGGTCGCGGAGACAGCGGGCCACGGCGGCGCGGTCGAGATCGCGCGCGAAGAGGCTGATCGGCTCCATCACCGGGTCTCGGCTGACGGGCTCCCAACTGCGCCGCCCTCGAACGCCTGCTGCTGCTGGTGCGTGTCGGCGCGGTGGCGGAAGCGAACGACCTTGCCGCCCGCGAAGCGCCAGACGTGCGCCTCGTCCTCCTCCACCACGCGGCGGCCGGTGGCGCGGACGGTGAACTCGAAGTCGATGATCACCACCACCAGGTCCTCGCCCTCGAGGAACTCCTTCGGCTCGAAGCGGTGGATCTCGATCGCGG
This sequence comes from Longimicrobiaceae bacterium, assembly GCA_045803205.1. GTDB lineage: Bacteria > Gemmatimonadota > Gemmatimonadetes > Longimicrobiales > Longimicrobiaceae > Longimicrobium. The sequence continues at coordinate 1,339 of JBJMPM010000404.1, read as the reverse complement.
AGAACAGCGTCTCGAAGAAGCCGGGGACTGCGTCGCGGCCGCGGCGGGGCTGCAGCCAGGGGACGGTGGTGGAATTCACGCCGTACTCCCACTCCACGTCGTCCGCGAGGGTCTCCAGGATCGCCGCGACGTCGCCGCGTCCGAAGGCGTCGTAGATGCCGCGCACCGTGTCGACGTTCGGCATCGCGATCACCCTTCGAGGTTGTAGATCTCGCGGCGGCCGGACTCGACCAGGTCGTGGTAGCCCTGCATGATCGCCTCGGCCTCCTTCGCGCCCTCGGGGTCCTGCATCATCCCCATGAAGGCGTCGATGCTCTCCACCTCCATCTCGGCTACCAGCGTCCAGTAGCGCTCGGCGCTGACGTCGGTCATCACCCGCATCTTCCCCCACCCCTTCTGCTCGCCGAACTTCGCCATCGCGAGGAACTTCTCCACCAGCGGACGGACCTTGCCGGGCTTGCAGTACATGACCTCGCGAATGAGCAGCATGGCGTCACCTCCTGGCGTGGGGGGATGAGCGGGGGGAGCAACAGTGAGCATCGGCCGCCTCCGCCGCGCAAGGATTTCGTTGAGAACCTCACGCAGAGACGCGGAGACGCGGAGAGAGAGGGACGCCGAGCCGACCGGACGTCAGGCGTCGGCGCCGTAGAAGTGCACGATCTCCAACGCCTTCTGCAGGGTGATGCCCTCGCGTTGATCGACGGCCAGCGGATGGACGATCGGCTCGAGCTCGATCAGCGGTCGCAGCCCGCCGCCGCGGAAGTGCGCCCTGGTCTTGAGCAGCATCGTCTCCTCGGGATAGAAGGCGATGTGCGTCGAAAGCCAGCCGAAGAACGGCCCGATCCCGCTGGAGCGGGGGTTCTCCAGGTAGGCGTGGAAGTTCTCCCGCTTCTGCGACACCCACACGCCGAACCCGAACGCCTGCGGATGGTCGTGCACAGGGATCTGGATGACCCCGCGGATGAAAAAGTCCTCGTCGTCGATCACGCACGTGTCCGACGTGAGCTCGATGCGGCGCTCACGCTCGTCTTCCGGGATCTCCCACCATGGGTCCGGCCTGTCGCTGCCGACGTCGGGCAGCTCGTCGTGCGAATCTCCGCAAACCGCGCAGCGAAAGCTCATCCGTCCGCATCCTCGTTCCGAAGGAGAGTGCCACCGCGATCAATGCAGCGGCTCGAGAATTTTGTAAAGACGGGTCTCATACCATCTCTGCCAAATGACTGTGCATTCGTAGGGACCAGCACAGATGGGTCTCACACGGAGTCAACGGAGTCAACGGAGGAACTGCCTGGCTTTCTCCGCTGACTCCGTTGACTCCGTGTGAGTCCTATCCGTTGGC
>JBJMPM010000327.1:0-2598 GCA_045803205.1 Longimicrobiaceae bacterium | reverse complement strand
CCCGATGCGCACGTCCGGCTCGGCGGCGAGGAGCGCCAGCACCCGCTCCAGGTGGCTCGCCATCCGCCGGGCTGTCCCTTCCTCGAAGAGATCCGTGGCGTACTCCAGCGAGCCGGACAGGCCGCGCGCGTGGGCCCGCAGGTTGAGGGTGAGGTCGACCTGCGTGGACTCCGGCTGATCGCCCCCGAGCGGCTCCAGCCGGAGCCCGCCTCCGCCCCCTCCGGCGGGGGCGGGCGGGATCTCGTCCAGCGAGAACGCCACCTGGTAGAGCGCGGAGTGGCTGAGGCTGCGCTGGGGGCGCACCTCCGCCACCACCCGCTCGAACGGCACCTCCTGGTGCTGGTAGGCGTCCAGCGCCGTCTCGCGCACCCGGTCCACCACCGCGCGGAAGGTGGGGTCGCCGGAAAGGTCGGTGCGCAGCACCAGGGTGTTCACGAAGATCCCGATCAGCCCCTCGACCTCGCGGCGCGACCGCCCCGACACGGCGATCCCGACCGAGACGTCCAGCGTCCCGGCGTACCGGGCCAGCAGCACCTGGAAGGCGCCCAGGAGCACCATGTGCAGCGTCGCGCCCTGGGCGTTCGCCAGCGCGCGGAGGCGGTCCAGCACCCCGAGCGGCGCCCCCACCGGCACCTGGGCGCCGCGGAAGGAGGGGACCGGCGTCCGCGGCCGGTCCGTCGGCAGCTCCAGCAGCTCCGGCGCCCCCCCGAGCTGACGCCGCCAGTACGCCAGGTGCCGCTCGTCCACCGCCGGCGGCTGCGAGCGCTGCCAGGCGGCGTAGTCGGCGTACTGCACGGGGAGCGGCGTGAGGGGGGAGTCCCACCCCTCGCGGTACGCGTCGTACAGCACGGAGAGCTCGCGCTGGAACACCCCCATGCTCCACGCGTCGCCGACGATGTGATGCGTCCCCACCAGCAGCACGTGGTCCTCGGCATCCAGCCGCAGGAGCGAGGCGCGGAAGAGCGGCCCGGCCGAAAGGTCGAAGACGTGCGCCCGCTCGCGGGCGACGCGCGCCCGCACCTGCGCCTTGCGTGCCCCGGGGGAAAGGGTGGAAAGGTCCTCCGCCGGGAGCGCGAAGCCGGTGAAGGGAGCGACCACCTGGACCGGGACGCCGTTCACCTCGCGAAAGGTGGTGCGGAGCACGTCGTGCCGGCGTACGACCTCGGCGAGGGCGCGCTCCAGCACCGCCTCGTCGAGCGCGCCCGGCAGCCGCAGGGCGGCCACCAGGGTGTACACCGTCCCCCCCGGGAACATCCGGTCGACGAACCAGAGCCGCTCCTGGGCGTGGGAGAGCGGCGCGTCCCCCGTCTGCGCGCGGGGGACGATGGGCGCCTCCTGGTAGCGGCCCCGCAGGCGGGCCTCGCGCAGCGCGCGCTTGGCCGGGGAGAGCTCGGAGAGGGACGGCTGCGTCATCTTGCTCTTTCCGTGGCCGGGTCGAAGGCGCCGCCCACCCCCGCCAGGGCGGACTCGGCCTCCTCGTCGCTCATCTCCCCCAGCTCCAGGAGGATCGCCTCGTCGACCAGCCCGGCCAGCCCGGCGACGGTGGGCGCCTCGAAGATCGCGCGCAGGGGGAGATCCACCTGGAAGGTCTCGCGCACCCGGGTGAGGACCTGCAGCCCCAGGAGGGAGTGCCCACCCAGCTCGAAGAAGGAGTCGCGCGTCCCGATCTCCCGGATCCCCAGCAGCTCGCGGAAGATCCCGGCGAGGAGCTCCTCGGCCTCGCCGGTGGGCTCCAGGTACTCGCTGGCCAGCGCGGGGCGCGCGTACAGCCCCTCTTCCGGAACGGCGCCGCCGCCCTCGGCCGGGGCAGAGCCGGCCCGGCGCGGGGTCCGGAAGCGCTCCAGGCGTGCGTGCAGGTCCTGGATCGAGACCACCACCCGCGGCTCCCCGGCCAGGGCGGCCAGCGTCTCGAACACCCGGACCCCGTCGGCGCGCGGGATCGCCCCCTCGGAGAGGGCCGCGGAGCTTCCTTCCTCCTCCCAGCGGTCCCAGCTCACGCTGGTCCAGCGCCGCCCCTGGGCCGCGCACCGCTCGGCCCAGGCGTCGCCCAGCGCGAACGCCGCGGTGGCCACGGCCAGCCCCGACCCGCCGAAGACCGAGAAGATCGAGCTCTGGAGGAGGAGGAAGTCGAGCGGGAGCCCCGCCGTGGCCTCCTCCAGCGCGGCCAGCTCGCGCGTCAGGCGGGCCAGCTCCAGCCCGGCCGCGGCGGAGCGCGCCTCGGCCAGCGGGCCGGATTCGGCCCCCGGGCCCTGGGCGGCGTGGACCACGCCGTGCAGCACCCCGAACGCCTCCACGGCCGCCGCCACCGCGCCGCGCAGCGCCGCGGGGTCGCGCGGGTCGGCGCGGAGGAGAAGGGGCGCGCAGCCACGCGCCTCGGCGGCGAGGATCCCGCGGATCGTCTGGCCGGCAACGCCCCCGCCGCCGGGGGAGGCGAGGACGTCGTCCCACGCCTCGCGCTCCGGGAAGGCGGGGTGCACCGTCACGGCCAGGCGCGCCCCCGCGCCCGCCAGGTGCTCGGCCAGCACCCCGGTGCCCGCGGGCATCCCTCCGGAACGATGTAGGCGCCGCCGGGGGGGAAGGACACGACGCCCCCGCCGG
>JBJMPM010000288.1:0-12826 GCA_045803205.1 Longimicrobiaceae bacterium | reverse complement strand
AACGCACTCGAACAAACGACGTCATCCTGAGGCCGGCCATGCTGCAGTCATCGTCTGCGGAATAACTTGCAGGCCGAAGGATCTATAACCGCGTCAGCACGTGAGTCGGTGAAATGCGCCAATGCTATCCCCGGATCTGGTATGAGACCAGCTGGCTAGCGCTAGCGGCTGCGCTGCAGGTTGTAGAGGCGCAGGAGCGCGGCCTCGGCCAGACGGTCGGCGTCGCGGGAGGAGACGGTGTGGTGGTTCACGATCATCGAGAACACCATCCGCTCACCGGAGGCGGTGGTCATGTAGCCGGAGAGCGAGCGTACGTTGCTCACCGTCCCCGTCTTGGCGTGAACGTTTCCCTGCAGCGGCGTCCCCTTCATCCTCCCCGCCAGCGTCCCGTCGACGCCGGCTACAGGGAGCGCGGCATAGAACGTCTGGTAATTGGGAGAGCCAACCATGTGCTCCAGCAGCGCGATCAGCAGCTCGGGGGCGACGAGGTTGTAGCGGGAGAGCCCGGACCCGTCCGCCTGCGCCAGCTTCCGCCGCGGCAGGCCCCAGGTGCGGTGCAGGCTGTCCACCACCGCGATCCCCGCGGCGGCGGTGCCCTGGCCGCGGAAGGCGCGGCCCATCGTCTTCAGCAGCAGCTCGCCGACCTGGTTCTGGCTGGGCTTCAGGAAGCCGGGAAGGATCTCCGCCAGCGGCGCCGAGCTGTGCACGAAGAGCGTGTCGCGCCGGGTGGGGCCATCCCCCGCGGTGAGCTCGTCCTGATCCACCGCTCCGTCGTCCACGCGGATCCCCGCGGCCACCAGCGTTTCGCGCAGTACGGTTACGAAGTACGCCGTGTTGTTGCGCACAGCGACCTCCGTCCGGATCGCCGCCGTGTCGCGCGGCACGTCGCCGACCAGGATGATCCCGGTCCCATGCTCATGGCGCGTCCCCTCGACCTCCTCCACCGGCGGGCCGGCGACCGTGCGGGTACGGTTCTCGACGAGCGTGTAGCGCGTCGCCGGGAGCAGCGTCACGCGCCCCTCGCTCCCCGGTGTCGGGCCGGGTGCGACGGAGACGCCGATCACGCCGAGGTTGTACTGCAGCCCGCCGATCTCGGCCGAGTAGTAGGCGTCCGTGTCGTCCCACGCCCAGCCACGGCCGAGCGCCCGGTCGTCGAACACGTCGTCGTCGCCGACGATGCGGCCGGTGATGCGGATGACGCCGTGCGCGCGCAGCGAGTCGGCCCAGGCGCGGAACACCGCCAGCGGGTCGCCGTTCTGGTAGTCGGCGGCGATGGTCGGGTCGCCGCTCCCCACCACCACCAGGTCGCCGCGCAGCACGCCGCGGGAGACGGGTCCGCCCGCGACGACCGGGGTGCGGTAGCGCCAGCCGGGGCCCAGCGTCTCCAGGGCGGCGGCCGCCGTCACCAGCTTCATGTTGCTGGCGGGGACGAACATCTTCCCGGCGTTGCGCTGGTAGAGGATGAGGCCGGTCTCCAGCGACTTGATCTCGACGCCCCAGTTGGCCCCGGCGAACAGCGTGTCGGAGAAGATGGAATCCACCGCCGCCGCGAACGCCGACTCCGGCGAGGGAGCGGCGGCGGGCGGCGCGGCCGGGGCCGGCGGGGCGACGGACGGCGTGCGCGCGACCGTCGCGGTGCACGCGGCGGTGGCGGCGAGCAGCAGCGGCAGGAGCCGCGCGGGGATGCGGATGATCATGCGGGCGCGGGGTTCCAGGGGCGGGCGAGCTTCTCCTCCAGGCGCAGCTTCACCTGCGGCCACTCGTCGTCGAGGATGCTGAAGTAGACGGTGTCGCGGATGCGGCCGGAGTCGGTGAGCAGGTGGCGGCGCAGGATCCCCTCCTCCACCCCGCCGATGCGGGCGATGGCGGCGCGCGAGCGGGCGTTCAGCGCGTCGGTGCGCAGTTCCACGCGCGCGAGCCCCAGCGTCTCGAAGGCGTGGCCCAGCATCAGGTACTTCGCCTCTGTGTTGGCGGGGGTGCGCTGCCAGGCCCGGGAGATCCAGGTGTAGCCGATCTCCACCCGCGGGTGCGGCGGCTCCCAGCTGTGGTAGCGCGTGCTCCCGATCACCCGCCCCGTCGCCGCCTCCAGCGTGGCGAAGGGGAGCGCCCTCCCCGCCGCCTGGTTCGCGAGCGCCGCCTCGACGTAGCGCCGCATCTCGGCCTCCGACGCGGGCTGGCTCAGCGTCCAGCGCCAGATGTCCGGGTCGTTCCCCGCCTCCCAGAGCGCGGGGACGTGCTCCAGCGTGAGCGGCACCAGGCGCACGTGGCGCCCCTCGAGCGTTACGGGATCGAGCTGCATCGGCGGCAGGGAGGATGGAGAAAGCGAGCGGCTTCCTATCCTACGGAGCGCGCCGCCTGCGCACCAGCGGGGGGTGAGGCAGGGTGCGACCATGCGGCTGAACCGCTGGGTGCAAATGGGCAGTCAGGCGCCCGAGTCGACGTGAAGGCGGTACAGCTCTTCGATGGGCACGGGGTTGCGGCTCCGCGCTTCCGGCTCGGCCGCGGCAAAGAGAGGAGGGTAGAAGGAGTATCCCATGTCGCCCGACAGCGCTCGCACATCCGCCTGCCAGCCGCTCCACCGGCAGTCGGCATAGAATCTCCCGAGGCCTCCGTTCAACAGCCAGTAGATGAAATCGCTGTGGCCGCGGTCCAGGGACTCCCATTCGAGCGTGTCGGGCGCAAGGTAGCAGACGTGCCCCGGCGTTGCCTCGAAGGCCCCTCCGTTGATGGCGAAGAAGCCGCCCACCACGTCGTCGGCGACGAGCACGAACGAAGGGACCTCGCCGGACGCGCGGAAGCTGCGCTCCTGATTCCAGCGCGAGATCGAGCGCGTCAGGCGGGGATTTCCCGAACCGGGCACGCGGACCCAGCCGTGGTCGACCAGCAGGCCGCCCGTCTCGTACGTGACCGCGCCGAGCATCGACCTGAGGGTCACCTGCATGCCCAGGAGTGCCTCGCCCCGGTGCTCCAGGTTCGGCGGGAGCACCTCGACCTGGTTCTTCGCCTCGCGGACGATGGTCTGGACCAGCGGCCATGCGGGATCGGGCGTGTCGACGAGCTCGGCGAGTGTGCGCATCAGCCGGCCTTCGACAACCCGTATCCGCCGACGGGCGTCGTCACGACGCTCTCGCCGAAACCGGCGATCATCGGGCGGGCCCGGGTGATGGCCTGGCGGACGGAGGGCAGCGTCAGCGACGCGTCGTGGCTCTCCTTGCTGTCCCAGACCTCGGTGATCCAGATGGCGTTCGCGTCGGCGGGATCCGTCGCCACGATGTAGCTGATGCAGCCGGGCATGGCCTCGAGCCCCGCGCTTTCGAGCAGGATCGCGATCAACGCGTCTCGTTGGCCCGCGACCGCGATCATCTTCCCGATCAGTCCGTACATGGCCCCTGGTTCCCGCGCCACGGCCCACGCCGGCGCAGTGAGAGTGGACATTGCCGCGGCCGCAGCCGAGACGACGAATTCGCGACGCCCGATGCTCATCATACCAACCCCCGAAATACACTTGCGTTACCGGAGTCCGCGAAGGCGGACTTTGGGCCGTTGTTGCCGCGATTTCAATCGCCTTTCCTAGCTCGATTCCCCCACCACATCCCCGCTCTCCGGATCGAAGAAGTGGAGGCGGTCGACGTCGAACGCCGCCTCGACCGTCGTCCCCGGCTCGGGGAGGGGGCGCGGGGGGATGCGGGCGACGATCTCGTGCGCGCCGGCGGCGAGGGTGACGATGGTCTCGTTCCCCATCGTCTCGGCGGAGTCCAGGCGCAGGGCGGCGTGGGCGGGGGAGTCGGTGCCCAGGTGCACGTCCTCGGGGCGGATGCCGAGGACCACCGGGCGGCCGGCGGCGAGGCCCGCGCGCGGCGGAACGCGGAGGCGGAAGCCATCTCCCTCCGCGGCGAACGCGATCCCATCGCCGTCGACCTCGAGGCGGCCGGGGACGAAGTTCATCCCCGGGCTCCCCAGGAAGCCGGCGACGAAGCGGTTGGCGGGCGATCGGTAGAGCTCCATCGGCGGGCCCACCTGCTCCACCCGCCCGGCGTTCATCACCACGATGCGGTCGCCGAGCGTCATCGCCTCGGTCTGGTCGTGCGTCACGTAGATGGAGGTGGTGCCGAGCTGGCGGTGCAGCGCCGCGATCTCCTTGCGCATCTGCCCGCGCAGCTTGGCGTCGAGGTTGGAGAGCGGCTCGTCGAAGAGGAACACCCGCGGCTCGCGCACCAGCGCCCGCCCCAGCGCCACCCGCTGCCGCTGCCCCCCGGAGAGCTCCGCCGGCCGCCGGTCCAGCACTGGCTCGAGCCCAAGCATCGCCGCGGCGCGGCCCACGCGCTCCGCCACCTCGGCCTTCGGGCGCTTGCGCAGCTTCAGCGCGAACGCAAGGTTGTCGCGCACGGACATGTGCGGGTACAGGGCGTAGCTCTGGAACACCATCGCGATGTCGCGGTCGCGCGCGGGAACGTCGTTCACCACGCGCTCGCCGATGGTGAGCCGCCCCTCGCTGATCGACTCCAGCCCCGCGATCATCCGCAGCGTGGTGCTCTTCCCGCACCCGGAAGGCCCCACCAGCACCACGAACTCTCCCTCGCCCACGTCGAGGGAGATTCCGTGCACCGCGGTGTAACCGTTTTCATACACCTTGCGGATGCCGTCGAGCGTCACGCGAGACATGGGAGTCCGGGTTGAGATGAGCGAGTCATGGGCGTTTCCCGAAGGGTTCCTGTGGGGCGCGGCCACCTCGGCGTACCAGATCGAGGGCTCGCCCCTGGCCGACGGCGCCGGCCCCAGCATCTGGCAGCGCTTCTCGCACTCGCCGGGGCGCACGCACGAGGGGCAGACGGGCGACGTGGCCTGCGACCACTACCGGCGTTACCGCGACGACGTGCGGCTGATGGCGGAGCTGGGGCTCAATGCCTACCGCTTCTCCATCTCCTGGAGCCGCCTGCTCCCGGAGGGCACCGGGCGGGTGAACGAGGCCGGCCTGGGCTTCTACGACCGCCTGGTCGACGCGCTGCTGGAGCACGGCATCCGCCCCAACGCCACCCTCTACCACTGGGACCTGCCGGCGGCGCTCGACGACCGCGGCGGATGGCTGAACCGCGACGTGGCGGACTGGTTCGCCGAGTACGCGCGCGTCGCCTTCCGCCGCCTGGGCGACCGGGTGCCGATGTGGGCCACCCTCAACGAGCCCTGGGTGGTCACCGACGGCGGCTACCTGCACGGCGCGCTCGCCCCCGGCCACCGCAACCTCTTCGAGGCACCGATCGCCTCGCACAACCTGCTGCGCGCGCACGGGGCCGCGGTGCAGGCCTACCGCGCGGAGGCGAGGGAGCAGATCGGCATCGTGGTGAACCTGGAGCCCAAGGTCTCCGCCACCGAGCGGTCGGAGGACCTGGAGGCCACCCGCCGCGCCGACGCCTACTTCAACCGGCAGTACCTCGACCCCGTCTTCTTCGGCACGTACCCCCACGAGCTCGCCGACATCTTCGGCGAGGCGTGGCCGGAGCACCCGGCCGACGACATGGCGCTCATCCGCCAGCCCATCGACTTCCTCGGCATCAACTACTACACGCGCGGGGTGACGAAGCACGATCCGTCGCACCTCCCCGTGCAGAACGGCACCGTCCGCCAGCCGGACCACACCTACACCGAGACCGGGTGGGAGGTGTACCCCCCCGCGCTCACCGACCTGCTGCTCTGGGTGCGCGGCCGCTACGGCGCGCTGCCGCTGTACATCACCGAGAACGGCGCCGCCTTCTACGACCCGCCGAAGCCGGTGGACGGCGTGGTGGAGGACCCGCTGCGCATCGCCTACTACCGCGACCACCTCCGCGCCGCGCACGACGCGATCCGGCAGGGGGTGGACCTGCGCGGCTACTTCGCCTGGTCGCTGCTCGACAACTACGAGTGGAGCCTGGGCTACACCAAGCGCTTCGGCCTCGTGCACGTCGACTTCGAGACGCAGCGCCGCACCCCCAAGTCCAGCGCCCGCTTCTACTCCGACGTCATCCGCTCCAACGGCGGGACACTCTAACTGATTTGTCTCTCACAGAGGGCACAGAGGTCACGGGGGACTGCACGGCCGGTTTCTCTGTGGCCTCTGTGGCCTCTGTGAGAGAATTGCTGTTTCAGTACCTCAGCTCCACCACGCGCGGCAGCGTCCGCAGCCGCACCTCCGAACCGTCCGCCATCACTCTCCGCCCATCCACCGTCGCTGAGCGGATCGGCCGGTCGAGCGGGGAGCGGAGGATGATGCCGCCCGGCGGCGTCCGCAGCCCCGGCGAGAAGCGTACGCGGACGACGTCGCCCGTCGCGCGCATGGTGAACGACAGCGTTCCGTAGTGCGTCGACAGGCCGCGCACCGACACCCCCGGCGCCTCTCTCACCCACGCCTCCGGGATCCCCGCCCCCACCACCAGCGCCCCGTCCGCCTCGCGCTCGTAGGCGAAGAAGTCCAGCACCGAGCGGATGAAGTCCGAGCCCACCCAGGTGTGCGGCAGGTCGCCGACGAACTTCGTGGCGAGCGGGTCGTGCCAGACCACCTCGGCCCACGCGTTCCACGCCGCCGGCCGCTGCCCGGTGAGGAACCAGTCCAGCAGCGCGTGCGCGCGGTCCTTCCGCCCCAGCCGCAGCATCGTGCCGACGGTGCGCAGCTCGTACGGCGTGTAGGCCTCCCACGCCGCGCCCCCGTCGCGCCGCGCCACGAAGTTCTCCCAGTACTTCTCGAAGGTCCGCTCCAGCGCCGGGTGCGGCAGCTCCCGCTCGGCGCCGCCCGGCGCGACGCCCACGGTGGTCGAGGTCGCGTCGAAGTCCCCCAGCTCCACCGACCCGGGGAGGTAGTCGATGGAGTGCATCGCCATCGCCGCGCGGAGGGAGGCGACCAGGTCGCGCTGGAAGTCGTCGCGCAGGCGGGCGTAGGCGCCGGCCTCGGGCTTTTGCAGCTCGGCAGCGATCCAGGCGGCGTCCTTCAATCCGCGCAGCGCGAAGAAGTCGTCCCAGTACGAGTGCATCGGCTTGGCCGAGTACCCCTCGTGGCTGATGGACTCGGGGAGGAGGCCGTAGAAGGCGCGCTTCGCCGGCGCTTGGTACTCCGCCGTCATCCGCGAGCGGCGCAGCGAGTCGATGTACGCGACCGCCAGGCGCACGTGCGGCCACTGGCGCTCCAGGAACGTCCGGTCGCCGGTGTGGCGCGCGTACTCGGCGATCAGGAAGATCAGCTCGCCGTGGCTGTCGTTCTCCGGTACCGGGTCGGCGCCGCGCCGGTCCACGCAGCAGGGCACCTTCCCGCTCGGATACTGGTAGCGCGCGTACCACTCCGCGAAGGCGCGCACGTCGTCCGTGTGGCCCAGGCGCAGCAGCGCGGCCGAGGTCAGCGAGCCGTCGCGGATCCACGAGCGCTCGTAGCTGCGCGACCCCGGCTGGATCGCCGGCCCGTCGCGGTTGATCAGGATGAACGCGAGGTTGCTGCGGATGGCGTCGGCGATTCGGCGGCCCGACGGCGGCAGGTCGATGGCGACGCGGTTCAGCGTCGTCTCCCAGTTGCGCGAGATCTCGGCGAGCAGGCGCTCACCTGCCGCGTCGGCCTCGGCACGCGTGAAGGACTCGGGAAAGGCCTGCATCGGGCCCGGTGACATCCGCGCGGTCACCCAGACGTCCGCCTTGCCGCCCGGCGCCACGGTGAGCGGGTACGAGAGCGCGGCCGATGCGGCGCCCAGGAGATCGTGCACCGCCTGCGTGGCCGGCAGCCGGCCGCGGCGGAGCACGTCGACCAGGTTCCCCTGGTCGAAGGCGGCAGCGCCGAACGCGGTGGCGGGTGTGAACGATTCGACGATGATGCTGTCGTTCACCGTCACCATCGGCCCCGCGCGCGCGATGTCGCGAACGATGGCCGCGCCGCCGCTGCCGTTGAGGAACTGCGCGGAGGGATTCACCTGGAACGGCCGCAGGGCCACGAACAGCGTGGGCGAAGCCGCGCGGGCGCCGCGGTTCTCCACCCGGTAGCGCACCCAGAGCCGCGACCCCTCCAGCGCGTCGACCGCGAACGCCGTCACCGTGAGCGCGAGATCGCCGGCCTCGCGGCGGACGGAGGGGATCGGCAGGTACCCGCGCTCCAGCGACTGCGTGGCGCGGCCATCGGCCCACGTCACCAGACGGCCATCCGTGTAGAGGAACGGCTCCAGGGAAAGGCGCGCCTTCCCCACCTCCACGATCCCCTCCTCGCTCACCAGCGCTTCGGCGCTGTCGCCCTCGACGCCGGTGATGGTCCAGTACGACTGCTCGCCGAGGAGGTAGCGCGGATAGCTGCCGCGCGGCGCGTCCCTCGCCACGGCCGCGAAGAAGTCGTTGCGCGTCGCCGACCAGGCCAGCGGCTTCGCCTCCACCTCGCGGATGCCGTACCCCCGTCCGCGGCTGCTCGCCGACATCACCAGGCGCACGGCGCGCGCGTCCGTCTCCGGGAGATAGAGGTAGTCGCGCCCGCCATCACCCCCGCGGACGGTGTAGACCGAATCCCACGTCCCCGCGTCGGACGAGACGTAGACGGTGTAGTCGCGCGCGAAATCCACCGAATCCCAATCCACCGTGAACCCGCCGAGCTCGCGCATCGCCTGGAAGTCGATCGCGAGCGATTGCGCTCCATCCCCCTCCGAGTGCCACCCGCTGCGCGCGTCGCGGTCCATCGCGGCGGACGCGGGCTGGCCGGCGGCCTGAGACGATGCGGTGAAGGCCGGCGTGCCGGCGTACGTCCCCGCCGGTGGCCGCGGGGTGAGGCGCAGCTCGTCGATCCACACGCTGCCGCGCCCGCCGCTCCCGGCGGTGACGGCGAGTTCCAGCGCCGCGGCGTGCTTCAGCTCGCCGCCGCCGAGCGGCCCCCAGGCGAAGGAGATCTGCCGCTTCCGGATCACCACGCGCGTCCATCCCGACGGGTAGACGAAGTCGCGGCGGTTCACCCACCACACGTTGTCGCCCGTCGTGTCGATCAGCTTGAACTCGAGGTTGTTCGGCGGGACGGTGCCGCGGATCCAGAAGGTGATGTCGTAGTTCGCGGGGAAGTCCACCGGCAGCGCCCGGTGCGCCACCGCGTATCCCCCGCCCCCGTGGAAATCGACGTCCATCCGAATCGCCCGGCCGCTGTGCCCTTCGTCCGCCGCCAGCGCCAGGCTCACCCCGTCCGACGGCGCCGCGCTCCACGCCGCGATGGACTCGAAGTCGTCGAGGACGACGGTGGAGTCGGCGGGCGTTTGTGCCGCGAGACGAGGCGAGACGGCAGCGGACGCGGCGAGGAGGCAGGCGGCGAGCAGACGTGCGGCCGCGGCGCCCCCCCTCCCCCGGCCCCTCCCCCACGAGGGGGGAGGGGTGACGCAGGGGAGAGTTCCGCGCGATTCCTGAGGTTTAGCGCAGTTCCGAGCGAAGCGATTCACCCTCCCCTCGTGGGAGGGTCGGATTTTCGCGGACAGCAGTACCGTCCGTCGAAAATCCGGGGAGGGGGATCCCCGCGGACGCGCCGAGCCCTGGCCGGCTGTCCCCTGTGCCCTGTCCCCTGTCCCCTGCCGTCGTCTCATCCCTTCACGCTCCCCGCCATCACCCCCTCCACGTAGTACCGCTGCAGGAGCAGGAACACGATCAGCACCGGGAGCACGGTGAGCACCGATCCCGCCATCATCAGCTCCGTGTCCTGCACGTGCTCGCCCACCAGGCTGGCGAGCGCCACCGGGAGCGTGTACTTCCGCTGGTCGCTGAGCACCACCAGCGGCCACATGAAGTCGTTCCAGGTGGTCAGGAAGGTCCAGATCGCCAGCGTCGCCAGGATCGGGCGGATCACGGGGAGCACGATGGCGAAGTAGATGCGCCCCTCGCCCGCCCCGTCGATGCGCGCGGCGTCGAGCAGCTCGTCGGGCACCGAGACGGCGTACTGGCGGATCAGGAAGATGCCGAAGATGCTGGCCAGCGAGGGGATGATCACCCCCCAGTACGTGTTCACCAGCCCGAGCTGCTTCATCAGCAGGAAGAGCGGGAGCATCGACACCTGCACGGGGATCACCAGCCCCATCATCAGCAGCCGCCACACCTTCTCGCGCCCGCCGAAGCGCAGCTTGGCGAAGGCGTAGCCGGCCATCGAGTTGATCACCAGCGACACCGCCGTCACCACCAGCGAGATCGCCGCGCTGTTCAGCAGGTAGCGGCCGAGCTCCAGCCGGGTGAACAGCTCGCCGTAGTGCGAGAAGGTCACCGTGCGCGGGAAGAGGCGCGGCGGGTAGGCGCTCGCCTCGCCGGTGGGCATCAGCGACGCGGAGACCATCCACACCATCGGCGCGAGCGCGGCCGCGGCGCCCAGGAGCAGCGCGGCGTGCAGCAGCCACGTCCCCCAGCGCGGCCTCACCGGCGAGCCCCGCGCTGCAGGCGGGCCTGCACCAGCGTCCACAGCACCATCACCGCGAAGAGCACGAAGGCGAGCGCCGCGGCGTACCCCATGCGCCACCAGCGGAACCCCTCCTGGTACATCAGCAGCACCATGCTGGTGGTGCTCCCCAGCGGCCCGCCCTGCGTCATCACGTACGGCTCGGCGAAGAGCTGGAAGTAGCCGATCATGGTGATCACCGCCACGAAGAGCAGCGTGGGCCCCAGCATGGGGATGGTCACGTGCCGGAAGCGCAGCAGCGGCCCCGCCCCGTCGAGCTGCGCCGCCTCGTACAGCTCCGCCGGAATGCTCTGCAGCCCGGCGATGAAGATCAGCATGTTGTAGCCGAAGTTCTTCCACACCGACATCAGGATGATGGCCGCGAGCGCCCAGTGCGGGTCGCCCAGCCAGTCCGGCCCCTTCACCCCCACCTTCGCCAGCGTGTAGTCGATCAGCCCGTACCGGGGGTGGTAGAGGTACCGCCAGACCACCGAGACGGCGACCAGCGTGGTGACGAAGGGGATGAAGTACACCGTGCGGAAGAAGCCGCGGAAGCGCGTCAGCTTCGCGTTCACCAGCATCGCCGCGGCGAGCGAGGCGCCCACCGTGAGCGGCCCGCCGACCAGCGCGAAGATGAAGGTGTTCTTCAGCGCGTTCCAGAACTCCTGTGAGCGCAGCAGGCGTGAGTAGTTGGCTGTGCCAATGAAGCGTGCGTTGGAAGGATCGCCGACCGCGTAGATGTCGAAGTCGGTGACGCTGAGCAGCAGCGACGCGCCGACGGGGAGGAAGAAGAAGACGAAGATCAGGATCAGCGCGGGCGCGACGAAGAGCCATCCCGCCGCGTGGGCGCTCTCCAGGCTCCCGCCACCGCGCCACCACCTGCGCCGCGGCGCCGTCGCCGTCGCCACCGCGGGGGCGATGGGGGCCCCGGCGCTCCCCGCCAGCGGGCTCATCGCCCTCCCCCCGCCGCCGCGCGCGCCCCAGACCGCGCGCGGTGCGCCAGCAGCCAGCGGCGCTTCTCCAGCATCCCGTCCACGTCGCGGTCCAGGTCGGCCAGCGCGGCATCCATCGTCTGTGTGCTGCGCACCACCTTCTCGGAGTAGTCCTGCAGGCGCACGGCGATCTGCTCCCACTCCGGCACCTTGGGCGTCGCCGCCACCCGCTCGAGCTGCGCGCGGAAGGCGCGCGCGTACGGGTTGTTCGCGAGCGTGGTGTCCGCCCACGCCTCGCGCCGCGCGGGAAGGTCGCCGGTGAGGCCGTAGAACTGCGCCTGCCGGTCGGGGCGGGAGAGGAACTCCACCAGCGCCCACGCCAGCTCCGGCTGCCGCGCGCGGCGGAACACCACCAGGCTGGCCCCGCCCGCGAGGGAGAGGCCGGGCCCGTCCGGACCCGGGAGCGGCGCCGTGGCCCAGCGCCCGGTCATCGCGGGCGGCATCCGGCGCGTGAACTCGCCGATGTTCCAGGGGCCGGTGATGTACATGGCGATGTTCCCGCGCTCGAACTCCTGGTAGATGTTCGAGATCTGCGTGTTCGCCACCTCCGGCGCGAGGTTCTGCCGGAAGAGGCTCATGTAGAAGCCGAACGCCCGCCGGAAGCGCGGATCCTCGAAGCCGCCGTACCGCCCGCCGTCGCGCAGCAGGGGCGAGCCCGCCTGCAGCCCGAACGCGACCGGGTAGGTCCACTCGTTGGTGGGGAGGAGGATGGGATACTGCCTCGGGCCCATCCGCGCCTTCATCGCCCGCATCGCCTCCGTCCACCCGGCCCAGGTGGAGGGCATCGAGTCGTATCCCGCGGCCTTCAGCATGTCGGAGCGGTAGAAGAGCACGCGCGTGTCGACGTACCACGGCACGCCGTAGAGCACGCCGTCGACCACGTTCGTGTCCCAGATCCCGGGGAAGTACGAGGCGGGGGGGACGGTGCGCGAGCCGCGGACGCGGCCGTCCAGCGGCGCCAGGGCGTCGAGCGCGGCGAACTCGGGGACCCAGGTATTGCCGAGCTGCGCCACGTCAGGCGTGGAGCCGCCCACGTGCGCCGTGAGCAGCTTCTCGTGCGCCGCCGTCCAGGGGATCTGCTGCAGCTCCACCCGCACCCCCGGGTGCTCGCGCTCGAAATCGCTGATGAGCGCCTGCACCTTCTCCCCCTCCGCCCCCATCGCCCAGAAGCGCAGCGTCACCCGCCCGTCGCCGCGCCCGGGCGTGCAGGAGAGCGCCCCCGCGAGCGCGGCCAGGAGCACAACCGGGCGAAGCCAGGATTTCATTCCACTTCCGAAGATTGCCCGTGCATTCGATCGATCCCCCGTGATACTAAATCCGCCTGAACACTTGATGTTGACGCAACCCGACCCGACGACGTCATCCTGAGGCCGGCCATGCAGCAATCATCGTCCGCAGAATGATTTGCAGGCCGAAGGATCTATAACCGCGTCAGCACGTGAGTCAG
>JBJMPM010000258.1:0-9278 GCA_045803205.1 Longimicrobiaceae bacterium | reverse complement strand
CGTCGAAGTCCATCGCGTTGATGACGTCGATCAGCAGCAGCGCAACCGGCGCCGCGTCGGGCACCATCCCGTGGAGATCCTGGTTCTTTTCCGGCACGGCCTCTCTCTCTGTGTCTCTGCGTCTCTGCGTGAAACGGCAGTTGCCGGGTCAGCGGCGCGCCGAGGCCAGGAACTGCTCGCGGAAGTAGTTCGCGGGGATGGTCCCCATCCGCATCAGCCGCTCGTGGAACTCCTTGGCGCTGTACTGGGCGCCCCGCGCCTGCCGGTAGGCGTCGCGCAGCTCCTGGATCGCCGTCTTCCCCAGGTTGTAGGTGATGGCCTGCGTGGGCCACTTGCTGTAGCGGTATAGCGCCCGCTGCGCCCCGTCGCAGATCGCCTTCGCCGTGGGGTCGCTCGCCGCGCGGGCGCAGGCGTTGGGGTAGAAGCTCACGTTCGCGGTGAAGTAGTCCACCGCCTGGTCGAAGCTCATCCGCCCGGTGTGCATCCCCACGTCGACCACGATGCGTACGGCGCGCAGGAGCTGGCCCTGCAGCTCGTAGAGGTACTCGCCGGCGGTGTAGAAGCCGTAGGGGCGGCCGGGCGCCGCCTCGCTCATCAGCTCCTCGGCGTAGAGCGCCCACCCCTCGGCCGCCATCGAGTCCTCCCACATCGAGCTCGAGTCCTCCACCGCCCCCGGCGTGAGCCAGCGGATGTTGGAGATCTCGCTGGCGTGCTGCGTCATGTACTTGTAGTGCCAGTCGTGCCCCGGGAAGCCCTCGTGGATGGCCGTGTCCGCCACCGACGAGCGGTTGTTCTCGCGCAGCGCCGCCGGGTCGTTCCCCGTGGGCGTCAGGTAGAAGCGCCCCACGCCCGTCTTCTTGAAGGGCGGCGCCGCGTAGTAGGCCGCGTCGATGGTGCTGCGCAGCACCAGCGGGGTGGGGTAGACGTCCAGCCGGTAGTCGGCGGGGATGTCGAAGAGCTGGCGCTCGCGGCCGTAGGCCACCGCGCGGCGGCCGGCCTCCACGTACCACCGCAGCAGCTCGTCGTCGTCGCGCGGCGAGTCCTTCCCCAGCGACTCCATCACCGCGCGCACGCCGGCGTTCTTCTCCTCGCGGGTGCCCCAGGGCAGGCTGAGCCCCGCCTGGCGCGCGGCGGCCTCGGCCACCTCGTACATCCGCGCCTGGTAGACGTCCACCTGCCGCTGCCCGTACTCGAAGAGCTGCGCCGCCGTGCGCGTCTCGCGCAGGTTGTTGCGCAGCCGCCACTCGTACTCCTCGGTGCCGACGGCGAAGCGGTCGGTGCGGTCACCCGCGTAGGTCTGCTCCAGGAACGCGGCGAACGCCGTCCACGCGGTGGCCGCCTGCGCCGCCGCCTGCGTGACCCGCGGCAGCACGCGCGGGCCCATCGCGCGGCGGCCGACGAGGCGGCGCGCCAGGTCGGGGAGGGTGGTGCGGAAGTAGTCGGCGTTCGCGCGGCTCCCGGCCACGCCGTCGCGCGCCACCATCCGCCAGTCGGGAACGTTCCCCGCGGCCTTCCCGTCGAGCAGGTTGCCCTTCGCCACCTCCAGGTACGCGGGGATGGCGCCCACGCGCCGGGCCACCATCTCCCACTCCGCCTCGGTGCCCAGCAGCCCGCTCCCCGCGTCGGCCATCTGCTGGATCTGCCAGTCGACCCCGCGGAAGGGCTCCTGCACGTAGGTGTCGACCGAGCGCTGGTGGTACCGCAGGTCGCCGAGCTGGTGGATGATGAACGCCGTCTGCGCCCCCATCACCTCGCGGTCGATGCGCTCCTCGGGGGTCAGCCCGGCCGTGTCCATCGCCTCGCCGGCGGACTTGATCAGCCGGTAGAACTGCAGCTCCTGCTGGATGGAGGCGGGGCGGAAGTCGCGCAGCCGGGTGTTGACGTCGCGGAGCTGCGGGGAGTAGGCGTCGCCGCCCAGGAAGGTGGCGGTGACGGGGTTGAGCTGGAGCACCCGCACGAAGTAGCGGTCGCGGAGCTGCGCGAAGTCGCTGGGCTGCGCCAGACGCTGCGCCATCAGGTCCGCGCCCTCCAGCCGCTGGAGGATGCCGGCGGCGAGGGCGGCCTGCGCGCCCTGGCGGAAGAACGAGCGACGGTCCACGGCGGTCCCGGGGTGCAGGGTCGGGAGATGGGCAAAGGTGCGCCCCTATCCTGACACGCCGCCCGCGGAGGCACAAGCCCGCTTCCGCGGACTGGCCGGAGAGGTGGACGAGTGGTACATTCGCCCCCGTCGCCCTGGCTGCTCCGGGGCGGTGATGCGGACGGGGAAGTTGGCCGGAGCAGCCAGGGCTCCCCCCGCGAAGAAGGGCCGGCGCAGCGCGCGCCGGCCCTTCTTCCGTGTCCGGCTCTCTCCGGTACAACCGCAGGCCAGGCCTTCTGCGCACCGCCGCCTCGTTCCCCGGGTTGGAAACCCGAGGCTACAACGGCCCGAAGTCCGCCTGCGCGGACTCCCCACCGCCGCGCCACAGCGCGAAGCCACCGGTTTCGCAACCTCGGACGAGCAATCCCCGGCGGCGCACGACAGGGTTTCGGCCGCGAGTCCGCGAAGGCGGACTTCGGGCCGTTGTTGCAGCGGATTCATCCGCCCGTCCCCGGCCCTGCCAAACCGGTATCTCCAGACGAAAGCGCCGGCCCCGATGAACGGGGCCGGCGCTTCGATGCCGATGCCGTCGCGGCCTACGACTGGTAGGGGCGGCCGGACTGGATCAGGCGCTGGCGGGCGGTGTTGCCCGGCGTGGCGATGTGCGTGGCCGGATCGTACTCCTTGCCCACCGCGGGGCTCCCCTGCGGGACCCAGATCTGCACCACCGTGTTGGTGTAGCCGCTCGGCAGGTAGCGCACGTAGTAGCCGTCCGGGTGCAGGCTCCAGCGGCCCGAGGGCACCGCGCGGCTCCCCTCGCCCATCGGCGCCATTCCCGCCAGCACCGCCACCCGCTCGAGCTGCTCGTACGGGGTGCCGGGCTGCGTGAGCATCTGGCGGAGCTGCGCCTCGGCCTGGAAGATCTGGCGCAGCAGCGGCGGCATGCGGTTCGTCGCCGCATCGAGCGCGGGGCCGGGGACCAGGTCCAGCGCCGTGCGGTTCAGCGAGGCGAGCTGGCGCGGGGTCAGCAGCCGGGTCGCGGTGGCCTTCAGGCGCGTGTCCAGGTCCTCGAACTTGGTGCGCGCGATGATCGCCCAGAGCAGCACCTGGATGTCGTGCTGGTCGATCTCGGGGTGGTTCACCGAGCCGCGCACGATGGTCATCACCGCGTCTTCGGCCGGGCCCCTGGGCGGCGCGTAGATGTAGCCGTCGCCGCCGCCGGGGCCGTGCGTGCCGGCCTTCAGGCAGTAGCTCTGGTCGTGGAGCTCGTAGTACCCGGGCTGCAGCACGAACCCGCCGTTGGGGGTGCGCTGGAGCTGCATCAGCGAGCGCTTGGCCTCGCGCGGGGTGAAGTTGTCGAGCGAGTCGACGGCCCAGCGCGCGTCGGAGAGGCTGGTGGTGATCGGCGGGTCGCCGCGCAGCACCGCGTCCACGTTCATCTGGCCGGCGGCGCGCCCCAGCGCGCGGCCGATGCCGCCGATCTGGGCGCTCGCGGGAGCGGCGATCACCGCCAGCGCGGCGCCCGCGGCGAGCAGCGAGAACGTACGTCGGGTAACCGGGTTCGACATCGGGGGTACCTCGTGGATTGGAATGGACCGCGGTGGGGTCCGGGCGCCGAAGCGTTTCCGGGGTTTGAAGTTAGCCCGTATCGCCCGAATTCGCCAGTGGCGCCCCGCCCGCCTCGTCGCGCTCGCGCCGCCAGTCGCCGTGCACGATCCGGCGCAGCCCGGCGACGCTCGCGGCGCACAGATACGCCTGGGCCCCCAGGGAAGTTTCGTCGGCCATCCGCACCTCCACCTCCACCCGCCGGTACCCGTCGCCCTCGTACGCGTCGAGCCCCGCCAGCACCGGGCCCGCGGCCGCGGGGTCGAGCTCGAAGAGGTCTCCGTGCACCACCGCGTCGGGCTCGTCGCAGGGCGCGGCGACGGAGTACCCGGCGACGGCGTAGAGGCCGGCGCGGATGGTTCCCGCGCCCAGGTGGCGGCTGTGGCGGTGGAGGAGCGCCGCCATCTCCCCCGTCTCGCCCGCGCGCAGGCTCCCGTAGACGAAGAGGCGCGGCGGCGGGTCCGTTCGCCCCGTCGCCGCGCCGCTGGTTCCGTCGTTCCGTGGCATCGGCCTCAGCGCAGGGCGCCGCGCTTGTAGATGATGATGGGGCCGACCAGCCCGGCCTCGTCGCTGGTGGGCTGGCCGGTGTGCGAGTGGTAGAGCCAGAGCACCGAGCCGTGGTCGTCCGCCCCGGGGCCCGCCTCGGGCGGAACGGCCCAGGTGTAGGTGCGCGTGCCCCCCGGCGGCACCGGTTCCACGTCGTTCGCGCCGAGAGCGGCGGAGGAGGCGTCGGGCGCGGCGGAGAGGGTGGCGCGCGCGGCCTCGGCCCGGCCGTGCCCCAGCACCGCGTCGGGGTGCACGTTCACCGGGAACCCCACGCGGTTGCGGAAGACGACGCGGATGGTGTCGCCCACGTCGGCGCGGATCAGCGGGCCCAGGAAGGCCAGGTGCTCCCACCCGGCCGGGCGCGGCTTGGCGTGGGCGAAGGTGGCGTCGGTGTACTCGCGGTAGCGCGCGTTCACGTAGCGCGTCGCCGGATCGCCCGCGTTGGCCAGGTCGGCGGTGACCTCGTCGGCGGCGATGTAGTAGGTGCGCACCTGCGCCTTCACCGGCCGCGAGGTGGAGTAGACCGCCACCGCGCCGGAGACCAGGAGCACGGGGACGACGAGTGCGGCAAGGACGGGGACGCGCATGGGGGTACCTTGAGCGTGCTGCGGGAGACGGGACGGGGCTGCGGTCCGCGAGAGCGGCAGGAGCGGAGCGAACGGGGGAATGTAACCGCGGAGCCTGTGAAGTTGAAAGTGCGCGCGTGGGTTGGAGGGTGGGCGCCGGGCCGTTGCCCCGACGTGCGCGGAGTGAACGGGGCACGCGGACCTCGTGAGGGTGCATCCGCTCAGGACCCGTCGATAAATCATCATGATTGTGTTATATTGAAAGTGCTAATCACAATCTGTGTATCTATTTGCGTGTACTATGCAAACCTTGCATAGCACCTTATGCGCCACAGATGACACACAGTGGTCGCGGCTATCCGGCTTCGACCTCGCTCTCTACATGGAAGGTCAGGAATGCGTTCTTCCCACCTGCGCGCGTACGCGCTGCGCACCCTCCTGCTCGCCGCCGGGCTCGGCAGCATGGCAGGTTGCAGAGATTCGTCCGAGATCCTGCCCACGGGGTCGCGCACGTCGTCCGCGGCGGCGGCCTCCGGCCAGCCGTTCTACTACTATTTCAAGGAGAAGGTACCGCTGCAGGTCGATCCCTCGCGGGTCGTGGTGCGGGGCGCTCCGGGCGTGGCCGCCGCCGCTCGCGAGGCGCTGCGCGCCGCCGGGGTCTCCGTGCTGGCCGAGGAGGCGCTGCCGGGGGATCACTGGCTGCTGCGGGTGGGCGGGGTGGCCGCCGGGCAGCTCCAGGCCGCGCGGGCGCAGCTCAAGCGCGGCGACCGCGGCCGCTTCATGAGCCACGTGTACCGCACGCTGGACGGCCACGACCTGATGCCCATGGACCGCCTGCTGGTGCAGTTCAAGCCCGGCGTGTCCACGTCGCAGATCACGGCCCTGGTGGAGTCGATGGGGCTCAGCGTGCTGCGCTCCCCCGAGCCGGGGAAGGGGCTCACCTGGTACCTGCTGCGCTATCCCACCGACCCCGCCACCGACCCGCTGTCGGTCGCGGTGGCGCTCGCCGAGCAGCCGCTGGTGGAGTGGGCCGATCCGGACAACTTCAGCGACCGGCGCCCCGCCTACGTTCCGGCCGAGCCGCTGTACTCGTCGCAATGGTACCTGAAGAGCACCACCCTCTACAACGGCGTTCCCGTCGACATCAACGTGGAGCCGGCGTGGGACCTGACGCTGGGGAGCAGTTCGATCAAGGTGGCGGTGATCGACCTGGGCGTGGACGTGAACAACCCCGACGTGGGGTCGGCGCTGGTGGGTGGCTGGGACCTGTACGCGGGGGTGTTCTCGGGTGAGGACGCGTACCATCCGTGCCTCAGCTCGTGCGTCTACGACCTCAACGGGACCCCTTACCAGTACGGCGACTCGCATGGCACCGAGGTGGCCGGGATCATCGCGGCGCGCCACAACGGCCTGGGCGTGGCGGGGATCGCTCCCAACGTGCAGCTCCTGTCGGTGCGGGCCGGGCGCAACAAGCACATGGGCACCAGCCAGGAGCTCAGCGACGCGGTCACCTGGGCCTGGAACACGGGGCAAGCCGACGTCATCAACTGCAGCTGGAACGGCGGTGTGGCCAGCAGCGCCCTGACCACGGCCATCAACAACGCCTCTACCAGCGGGCGCGCGGGCAAGGGCGCGGTGGTGGTGTTCTCGGCCGGCAACGGCGGCGGGGGGGTGGAGTACCCGGCCACGCTCACCAGCGTGGTGGCCGTGGGCGCCATCAGCCGAACCGGCGCGCTCACGTCGTACAGCGCCCGTGGGCCCGAGACCGACGTGGTGGCTCCGAGCAGCGCCGACAACTCGTACATCGTCACCACCGACCTGGTGAGCTACTTCGGGAGTGGGACGGGCGACTACTCCCTGAACTTCAGCGGCACCTCGGCGGCGGCGCCGCAGGTGTCCGGCGCCGCGGCCCTGATGCTCTCGCGCGAGCCGCAGCTCCCGAGCGCCACGGTGCGGGAGCGCCTGCGCATGCAGGCCGATCCGTGGGGGCCGAACACCGGCGGCGGCAAGCTGAACGTGCGGCGCTCGCTCGACATGCCTCCGTTCACGCTGTCGATCGTCGGGCCCAGGTACGCCCCGTACCAGTATGCCTCGGGCTCGTGCACCTGGACGGCCACGACGGCCGGCGGCCAGGGGCCGTACACCTACGTCTTCAAGCGCGACGGCTACCAGGTCTCCAACGGGCCCACGTACACGCTGTCGGGTCCGCTGTACACCAGCTCCACCACGCTCGAGGCGACCGTCACCGACGCGCTCGGCACGGTGCGCACGGCCTCGTGGATGGTGCTCGCGACCACCTCGAGCACCACCTGCTACTGACGGCGGGCCGTTCCGCACGAACTCCGCCCCGGGTCCGCGTTCGCGGGCCCGGGGCGGATCGCTTCCGCCGGGTGCCGGTGGGAGCGGGTGGACGCGGTCCCGGCGCTACTCGTCCGCCTGCACCCGGTGCCACCCCTCGACGTAGCGGAGCACGGTGTGGTTCTCGATGGAGTTGAACCAGCGGTCGTGGATCTCGCGCCCCTCCACCGTCTTCAGCAGCCACTCGCGGAACTTCTTCGGCCCCTCCAGGTCGCGCCAGTAGGCCTCGTTCACGAAGGTGGGGCGGTCGCGGACCGGCTGCGGCTGCAGGTAGCTCCCGGTGAACCCCTCCAGCAGCTTCCAGGTGCGCCGCTCGTCGCAGCCGAACTGGCGGGCGGCCACGTCGAGCTTCGCGTCCAGCCACTCGATGAAGCTGGCCTGGTCCACGCCGCGCTTCACGTCGAACAGGTGCACCACCCGGATCATCCTTTCCTCCTCCCGAAGACCAGTTGGACGAGCTTCTTCACGGGGTCGTAGTGCCGGTCCACCACCCGCTCCTTGAGCGGGATGATCGCGTTGTCGGTGATGCGGATACTCTCGGGGCAGACGTCGGTGCAGCAGCGGGTGATGTTGCAGTAGCCGATGCCGCCCTCGTCCTTGAGATAGCGCGTCCGGTCGGCCGTGTCGAGCGGGTGCATCTCGTAGCAGGCGGCGCGCACCAGGAAGGCCGGGCCCATGAAGCGGTCGTGCTTGCCGTGGCTGCGCAGCACGTGGCACACGTCCTGGCAGAGGAAGCACTCGATGCACTTGCGGAACTCCTGCGGCCGGTCGACCTCCTCCTGGCTCATCCGCCAGGTCCCGTCCTCCGCGTCCGGCCTGCGCGGCTGGAAGGGGAGGATGCTCTTGTGCACCTCGTAGTTCCAGGAGACGTCGGTCACCAGGTCGCGGATGACCGGGAAGGCCTTCATGGGGGTCACGGTGACCGGCGCGTCGTCGGGGAGCGTGTTCAGCCGCGTCATGCACATCAGCCGCGGCTTGCCGTTGATCTCGGCGCTGCACGAGCCGCACTTGCCCGCCTTGCAGTTCCAGCGCACGGCCAGGTCCGGCGCCTGGGTGGCCTGCAGGCGGTGGATGATGTCGAGCACCACCTCGCCCTCGTTGACCTCCACGGTGAAGTCCTGCAGGCTGCCGCCCTCGGCGTCACCGCGCCAGACCCGGAAGTGCCCCTTGTAACTCACTTGTCCGTCCCTTCCGCGGGCAGCTCCGCCAGTTCCTCGTCGGTCATGTACTTGCCGAGCTCCGACCGCTCGAACAGCGCCATCAGGTCGGGGCGCAGCGGCGGCAGCGGCTGCCGCTCGATCGTGACGCCGTCGCCGTCCAGCGCGCACACGAGGTTGAGCCGGCGCCACTGCGGGTCCATCTGCGGGAAGTCCTCGCGGGTGTGCCCGCCGCGGCTCTCGGTCCGCTCCAGCGCCGCCCTGGCCACGCACTCGGAGACCGCGAGCATGTTGCGCAGGTCCAGCGCCAGGTGCCAGCCCGGGTTGTACTGCCGGTGGCCCTCCACCGTGACCTTCGCTGCCCTGGCCCGCAGTTCCTCCAGCCGCGCCAGCGCCGACTCCATCTCCTCGGCCCTGCGGATGATGCCGACCAGGTCGTTCATCGTCTGCTGCAGTTCCTGGTGGAGGGTGTACGGGTTCTCCCCGCCCTCGTTCTCGAACGGCGCCAGCGCCGTGGCCACCGCCGCGTCCACGTCGGACTGGTCGGCCTCGGGGCGCTTGTCGCCGAGGGAGTCCACGTAGGACGCCGCGCCGAGCCCGGCGCGCTGGCCGAAGACCAGCAGGTCCGACAGCGAGTTGCCGCCGAGCCGGTTCGAGCCGTGCATGCCGCCCGAGCACTCCCCCACGGCGTACAGGCCCGGTACGACGCTCAACTCGGTGTCCGCGTCGACCTCGATGCCGCCCATCACGTAGTGGCAGGTCGGACCGATCTCCATCGGCTCGGCGGTGATGTCGACGTCGGCCAGCTCCTTGAACTGGTGGTACATCGACGGCAGGCGACGCCTGATGAACTCCGGGCTGCGCCGCGAGGCGATGTCGAGGAAGACGCCTCCGTGCGGTGATCCGCGGCCGGCCTTGATCTCCGCGTTGATCGCGCGAGCGACCTCGTCACGCGGGAGCAGCTCCGGT
>JBJMPM010000207.1:0-23838 GCA_045803205.1 Longimicrobiaceae bacterium | reverse complement strand
CGCCTTCGCGTGCGCCCAGGCAGGATTCGGTGACGCCAAGCTGGAGCCGGATGCGGAGGAGGGTTTGGCCCAGTTCGACCAGCTCCCGGCGCCTTTCCCTGACTTCGCCGCCTCCCTCCGCCAACTCGCGGCTGGGCAACTGCCTGCGATTCCGTCCACCTTGCCGGAGGAGCTTCGGGAGCTGCTGGAATCCATAACTCAGGCCATCCAAGAGGCACAGAACGGATGAGGCGAGAATCGGCTTCATCCTCCCCAGCGCATTCCAGCAGCCCACCGCGACGCACCGTCGAGACGACCAGGAGCGACGAGGGAGATCCCCTCTCCGTGCCTCCGCGTCTCTGCGTGAGGCTTCAGCTCAGTCCCGCGCCGCGGGGAGCCAGAGGGTGAAGCGCGAGCCCTCGCCGGGGGCGCTGGCGACGCTCAGGTCGCCGCCCATGGAGTGGGCCAGGCGCAGGCTGATGGCGAGGCCCAGCCCCGTCCCCTCGTGGCGGCGCGTGTAGCCGCTGTCCACCTGCACGAAGGGCTCGAAGATGCGCTCGAGCTGCTCGGGCGCGATCCCCTCCCCCGTGTCCTCCACCGTCACCCTCACCCAGCGCCCGCCGTGGCCCTGCGCCGGCGGCCCGCCGTCCGCCGCGCCGCAGGAGACCGAGGCACGGCCGCCCTCGGGGGTGAACTTGATGGCGTTGGAAAGGAGGTTCGCCAGGATCTGCTCCACCCGCTGCGGGTCGCCCAGGTAGCGCGCGTCGCCGTTGCAGGTGGAGGCGAGCGCCACCCCCTTCTTCTCCGCCTGCGGCCGCAGCACTGTGAGCGCCGTCTCCACCGCCTCCGAGGCCGCGGCCGCGCGCCGGTCCACCTGCAGCGTTCCCGACTCGATGCGCGCGAAGTCCAGCACCTGGTCCACCAGCCCGATCAGGTGCCGCCCGCTCACCCGGATGCGCTCGAGCTGCCCCGCCTGCGCCTGGGTCACCGGCCCCGAGAGCCCCAGCTCCAGCAGCTCCGCGTAGCCCACGATGGCGTTGATCGGGGTGCGGATCTCGTGCGACATGGTGGCCAGGAAGTCGGACTTGGCGCGGTTGGCGCTCTCCGCGTCCTGCCGGGCCGCGTCGGCCTCGGCCAGGGTGACCTCGAGCTCCAGGTTGGCCTGCTCCAGCTCCTCCGCCATCGACTGCGCCGTTTCGTACTGCCGGCTCAGCTCCTCGTGGCTCGACTCGACCTGCCCCGCCATCCAGTTGAAGCGCTCCGCCAGCACCCCCAGCTCGTCGCTCCGCCGCAGCGCGATGCGGCGTGAATAGTCGCCGCGGGCCAGCGCGTCCGCCGTCACGCTGAGCGCCTTCACCGGGCGGGTGATGGAGCGGCTCAGCAGCCACGCCGCCATCGCCGCCGCCAGGGAGAGGAGCACCGCCGCCGGCACGGCCCGGCGCAGGAAGGCGTCGGGGCGTGCGAGCACCGCGGAGAGCGGCTCCTCGGCCACGATGCTCCAGAGCGTCCCGGGAATCGCCTCCGCGTGGCCGAAGTGCCGGGCACGCCCGCGCCGGTACTCCGCCGCCTCGGCGAAGGGCCACGCGCCCGGGCGCGGCGCCATGCGTCCGTCGAGCCCCACCCAGTCTCCCCCGGCGGTGTTCGCGTAGAAGATGGTGATCCCGGGGCCGACCAGCGTCTGCACCGACTTCGCCGTGGCCGCGCTCCCCACGCCGCGCAGCTCCGCCACCCTCCCCAGCGCCTCGGCGCCGCGCCGCACCGGCGCCGCCAGCCAGAAGTGCGGCCGCCCGCCGATCGCCACGAAGCGCCCCGCGCCCGTGGAGTCGGGGAGCGCGTCCGCCGCCGGCACCCCGCCGCCCGCCGCGGGCGCGGCGCCGAGCGCGAGCGCCGGCCGGCCGGCGCGGTCCAGCAGCGCCAGCAGCCGCTGGGTGCTGTCGGCCGGCGTCCGCAGCCGCTGAAGCGTGGCCATCGCGGCGGCGCGCGTGGCGGGGGAGGGCGCGGCCAGGAAGGCGGCGAGCGCCGAGTCGCTCCCCGCCGCCGCGGCCAGGGTGGCGCCGCGCCGCGCCATCTGCGGCGCGCTGAGCGTGGCGAGCTGCTGCGTGATGGCCTCGAGGCGCTCGCGCGCCGTGTCGAGCGCGGCCCCGCGCACCTCGCCGTACGCGAACGCCACCCCGGCCGCCAGGGTGACGACCAGCAGCGTGGTGATCAGGAGGGGGAGCTTGCGCTCCAGCGATAGGCCGGCGGGGCGCCCGGTGCCTGGAGGCTCCACGGGAATCTGGCTCTGGCGAAGAAAGAAAGGGCGATGATCCAGCCGTCCCCAATGAACGGCGCGCCGGCCCGCTCTGCAAGGTCTCTCGCCGGAAAAAGCTCGTCTCACGCGGAGGCTCGGGGACGCAGAGAGAACCGCCGGGCCTCTCTGCGGCTCCGCGTCTCCGCGTGAGACGCTTTTTACCAGGCTCGATTCACACCGGGGCTTCGCTCCACGTGAGTTCTTCCGTCGCAGCCGGGAACCAGAACGATCCTCGGTGGCGGAAACAGGCTTTCCCACCTCTGGCGACGATTAAGACGCGTATATATAGTTGTTTGTCCCGATCCGGAGCCACAGGTCCGTCCGTCTGCTCCGGGGCCGCCGCGCCGCCGCCCACGCGTGACCTGGCCGCGGCCGTTGCGCGCCGCCGGCCCCCTTCGCGCCCCCGCGGGGCGGTCCGGCACCTGTCTGTAGCGTTCCTTTCGGGCCTGCGTGGAGACGCACCGCGGCCCATCTCCCGAATCCGGTCCACCTGTTCCCGAGGCTCCCTGCCATGCCCCTGCTTCCGACGCGCTGGATCTGGTTCAACGGCGAGATGGTGCCCTGGGAGAAGGCCACCGTGCACGTGATGACGTACGGCCTGCACATGGGCGCCTCGATCTTCGAGGGGATCCGGTGCTACGCCACCCCGCGCGGGCCGGCGATCTTCCGCCTGCAGGAGCACATCCGCCGCCTCTCGGACTCGGCGCGCATCTACCGCATGGACCTCCCCTTCGGCGAGGACGAGGTGCGCGCGGCCTGCCTGGCGGTGATCCGCGACAACGAGCTCCAGGCGGCGTACCTGCGGCCGCTGGCATGGCTGGGGGTCGGCGAGCTGGGGACCAACCCCATCGGGCACCCGGTGGAGATGATGGTGGGGGCCTTCGAGTGGGCCTCGTACCTGGGGGTGGAGGGGCTGGAGCAGGGGGTGGACGTGTGCGTGTCGTCGTGGCGGCGCGTGGCCCCGGACACCATCCCCTCGATGGCGAAGGCGGGCGGCACCTACCTCTCGTCGCAGCTCATCAGCCGCGAGGCCAGGACCAACGGCTACGCCGAGGGGATCGGGCTGGACGTGAACGGCTACCTGAGCGAGGGCTCGGCCGAGAACCTGTTCGTGATCCGCAACGGCGTCGTCTACACCCCGCCGGTGACCTCGGCCATCCTCCCCGGCATCACCCGCGACGCGGCGATCACCATCGCCCGCCACCTGGGCTACGAGGTGCGCGAGCAGGTGCTCCCGCGCGAGGTGCTGTACGTGGCCGACGAGGCCTTCTTCACCGGCACCGCCGCCGAGCTCACCCCCATCCGCTCGGTGGACCGGCAGCCGCTGGGCGAGGGGAAGCGCGGCCCGATCACGAAGGCGATCCAGGAGCGGTTCTTCGCCATCGCCCGCGGGCAGGCGGAGGACATCTGGGGATGGCTCACCTACGTCGACCCGCGCCCCACGACCGTCGAGCTGCCGCGGGAGATCCGCGCCGCGCAGCCCGCCTGAAGCCGCACCCTCCGAGAGAACGGGAGAACGCCCGATGTCGATCCTTGCCCCGCCCACGCTGGTGCACGACCTCTTCCGGGCGATCGACGCGCGCGAGTACGAGCGCCTGCGCGAGATCTGCCACCCCGACGTGACCTACGCGCGCCCCGGCTACGAGCCCTTCGAGGGGATCGACCGGCTGCTGAAGTTCTACCGCGAGGAGCGGGTGATCGCGAGCGGCGAGCACCGGCTCACCGCGGTGGTGGTGAACGACACGCACGCCGCCTGCTGGGGCCGCTTCGTGGGCACGCACCGCGACGGCTTGCCCATTGACGTGGAGTTCGCCGACACCTACGTGCTGGAGGACGGGACGATCCGCTACCGCAAGTCGTTCTTCTTCGTCCCGTCGGTCTGAACAGAAGTCTCGCGCAGAGTTGGTATGAGAAGGCCGACCCCCGGCCGGTCGCGGCGTAACGTAGATTGCGTTCGCCAGGAAAGTGACCGTTTAACGGGCGTGAGCCCAGAAGCCGGGGGCCGACCATGTCGAGTGAGGAGATCTTCCCCAATGTAACCGTCGGGCTCGATCTTGGGGACAAGGTCAGTCGGGTCTGTGAGATCGACTTCGCCGGGAAGATCGTGAAGACGGCCGCAGTCGCCACCACACCAGGGGCGATCGAGCGGTACTTTGGTGGACGGGCGCGGTGCCGAGTGGTTCTGGAGGCGAGCACGCATTCGCCATGGGTGTCGCGTCAGCTGAAGGAGCTGGGGCACGAGGCCGTGGTGGCGAACACGAGCGAGGTGTACGCCAAGCGTCCGCGGAAGCGGCGCAACGATCGGACGGACGCGGAGTTCCTGGCGCGCCAGGGGCGTGCGGACGTGGAACTGCTGCATCCGATCAAGCACCGTAGTGCCGCGGCACAGCAGGACTTGGCGCTGTTGCGCGCACGTGATCAACTGGTGGGGGGCTCGGAGCAAGCTGATCAGCCACGTGCGCGGCGCGGTGAAAGCGCTGGGTGCACGGATCAACAAGTGCTCCACGGAGGTTTTCGCGAAGCGAGCTGCTGCCCAGGTGCCCGAAGCGCTGCGCCCGTCGCTGTCGCCGCTGCTGGAGGTGATCGAGGACCTGACGAGGCGGATCGGCGCGATGGACGAGCAGGTGGAGCGGATGATCGAGGAGCACCCCGCGGCCGTGCGCTTGCAGCAGCCCCGCGGTGTCGGTCCGCTGACGGCCCTCGCGTTCGTGCTGGCGGTGGAAGATCCGGCGAGGTTCAAGCACAGCCGCCAGGTCGGGGCGTACTTCGGGCTGGTGCCCAAGCTCGACGACAGCAGCGACTCGTCGCCGCAGCTGCACATCACCAAGGCCGGCGACGCATTAGTGCGGAAGTACCTGGTCAGCGCTGCACGCTACATCCTGGGCCCGTTCGCAGGAGATTGCGACCTGCGCCGGTACGGTGAGGCGACGTGGCACGGGGCGGGAAGAACGCGAGGAAGCGGGCGGCGATCGCCGTAGCGCGAAAGCTTGCGGTGATGCTGCACCGGCTCTGGGTCTCCGAGGCCGACTACGACCCCGACTGGCTGCAGCGGCAGCGTGCCGCCTGACGGCACGCTCGGCGGCACCACCGCCGGCGCACCGCCAGGCGGATAGCAGGAAGGAAGCGGCAGGCATCCATTGCCCACGTCTCGTCCCTGACGACTGCGTTACGCGTCTTGACCCTTGAGGTCGCCGCAGAGTTTGCCAGCGTCAGGCCCGGTACCACGGACACCAGCATGCACCGGCACAGCTTGGATCGTGTCCTGAGTGCGGATAGAAGAATGGTCCGGGGCGGGGTGCCGGCCGGGGGCCGGCGAGGCCACCACGTTGGCCTTGACACAGATTGCCTTCTCATAGAAGACGCGGAGGACGCGGAGAGAGCTGGCGAGCCCTCTCCGCGTCTCCGCGTGAGATAATATAAGGTTATTTGCGCCCCTGAGCGCGGGCCTTCTCCCGTACCTGGCGCAGCAGGTAGCGGCCGAGCACGTTCATCGAGCGGTCCGCCAGCTGGACCGCCTTCCCGCTCCCCGTGCCCACGTCGAGGTCGTCGAGGTAGATCGCGACCGAGACACCGACGGCGGAACGTTGGTTCAGGGTGCGTGCGGGTGGAACGCCCAGGATGCTCGCGCGCAGCTCCGCGTCGGGGCACGCCGAGATCCACGCGTCGACGCCCTGCGACGCGGCCCGGCCCTGCGCGCGCGGCACCGCGAGCAGCCCCAGCACCAGGACTCCGCCCTGCCGCGTGACCTCCACGTCCCTGCGCGGGTTTCTCCGGAGCTGGTTGCCGACCAGGTAGAGCGGGTGATTGGGAAGGGGCTCGCCCGGCGAGGCCTGGAACAGGGTGGGATCGGCCTCGAGCGGTGCCCGTACGTCCTGCTGGAACCAGCGGGCCCAGTATGCCGCGTTCCGGTTCCGCCTCCGCAGGATCTGCTCCCCGCCCGGAGCGACCACCACGCGCAACGTGGCCGGGTCCCAGCGCAGGTAGCGCATGAGCTCCCGCACCAGATCCTGTCCACGGCTGGCCACGTGCTTGGAAACCGTGGGAGTTCCCGTCTTCGCGAACACGTACAGCTCGTAGGTCTCACCCGGCACCACGCGGGCAAGGCTGTCGCTCAGCTCGTCGATGCTGTGCCTGAGCAGGTCGGCAGTACCGTTCTGCGCGACCAGCTCCATCCCGTGCAGCACGCGCCGCCGCACCCCGTCGTCGAGCGAGGAGGGCGGAATCGGCCCGAACTCCCGGCGTGCGTTGAGGGCGGCGGCGGTTCCGCCGAGCCACGGCGCGCGCATGCTGTCCACGAACTCGCCCTCGACCGCCCGCCCGGTCACCAGCCGCGAAAGCGCCTCGGCCAGCTGGAAGTTGCTCCACCGGCTGGTCGCCCCTCCTAGCAGCACGCTGACCCATTCGGCGCGGAGCTCGTCGACCTTGTTCAGCTGCAGGTTGGCCTCCTCGGGCGAGACCGCCGCGAAGCGGAGCCCCGTTTCCACCGCGAGCGCGTTCGGGCCGCCCAGGGTTAGGGCGTCTGTCACCCGTCGCCAGACCCCGGTGCGGTACCGCCCGAACTGGTACCCCTCGCGGCTCCCAGTTTGCCCCTCGCCGCCGCCGCTTCCCTCCACTAGGCGGTCGGGCGCGCCGCGGCTGAACCACTCCACGTTGGTGATGTCCCGCAGGTTGGGAACGGGGCGGAACTCGGCGCCGATCAGCTTCAGGTGGTTGCAGTCCTGCGCGACGAACCGCGAGTCGGTGGACAGGACCGCACGCACCACGCCGTCGCAGATCCGCAGCCGCGTGGCCGAGTCGGTGGGCGCGGCCGCGGCGAAGCAGGTGCGGAAGTCGGCCGCCTCCAAGTGCCCCGTGCAGGGGTGCCCCGCTCCCGAGCCCTCGCCCAAGGCCAGCGCGCCCGTCGCCAGCTCCACGATGTAGCGGTTGCACGAGCTGGCCAGGAACGCCTCCATCCCCACCCATTGCCCATCGCCCGGGTGGGCGTGGTCCGAGTACGCCGCGGGGAGGCGGCAGCCCAGGATGGAAGGGATCGGACCCTTTCCGTGCGCCTCCACCTGTACGTCCAGGAGGTTGGGATAGGCGCTGGCCAGCGCGGCTGCCCAGAACGGCTTCCCCGCGGAGCCGATCTCGTGGCGCAGCAGGTTCTGGTTGCGAAGCCAGCGCTCGCGCTCGGCGGGCGACAACCCGGCGTACGACGAGATCTCCTCGTCGGCGGGGCAGCTGGGGAGTGCCCGCACCGCACCGCTGAAGGCGTCCATCACCAGCATCGACACTGCGCGCGGGCGGTCGGGCCGCCGGGTGGCCCGGCACCACGCCGAGACGGTCCGGTTCAGCTCCTCCCCCAGGTCGCGGTCGAGCGTCAGCACCACGCTGTCCGCGAGCCCCGCGCGCGACCGGGTCCCGTTGCCGGCCTGAAGGGCATTGCTCATGGCCTGTGAGAACGGCGCCACGAACGGGCGCAGGTAGGGGAGTGGGTACAACCGGTCCACCTCGTCGTTCTGGACGCGCACGAACGACGCGAGCCGGCTGTCGCTCCCCACCCGTGCGAGGTAGGTGGGGGCTGCCCGCGACGCCGGCGCCGGCCCACGCCCGCGCGGGGGCTCCGTGGCCGAGAACTGGATCCAGTCCCCCGTCTCGATGCGCACCACCCGCCCTTCGAACAGCGGGTAGCCGCCCACGCGGATCTGGTAGGGAGCCCCCTCCTTGCGGCGATCGGCCAGCACCAGGTCCTCGCCCACGAAGTAGAGCTCCGAGAGCAGCGACCCCGAGGGTCCCGTGCGCATCTGGAAGAGCGCCGTGGCGGGAAACACGTCGACCTGCTGTGGCCACCCTACCCGTTCCGAGGTCGCGTCGTGCGCGTCGGCCGCCGGCCGCACCTCGACGGTCTGGGGGGTCGAGCGGTTTTCCAGCACCGCCGTGCGGCGGCCGCCGGCCAGCAGTACGTCGCCCCGCCAGGCCAGGTTCGGGCTGAAGGGAAGCTCGATGCGGTGGTAGTAGCGGTCCACGCCCTCCAGCCGGCACTCGTCGTAGTCCACCAGGAAGGGCCCCGGCACGCGCTCCGGGTCGCTGTTGAAGCGGCGGACGTCTTCGCGAAGGTAGCTGAGCGAGAACCACCGCTCGGCGGGGGACCCTTGCGGGAAGTGCGTGGTGATGCGCATCGAGTCGCAGTCGAGCCGGACGAACTGCGAGTCGATCATGGCGCGCGCGCCTTCCACGTAGCCCCTGCCGAAGTAGGCAGTTCGCGGCTCCTGGCGGCGCGCGTAGACGAGGAGCAGGCCCACGGCGCAGGTCACCAGCAGCCACGCCGCCGGCCAGCGGCCCCGGGGGCGGCTCATGCGCCCCTCCTCTGGATGCCCGCGGCGCCGGGCGACGACCGCCGCAGCAGGAGCGCCGCCCCCGCGAAGAGCGCCAGCGTCTCCAGCAGGTCGCCGATCGAGTCGAGGGCGAGGCCGTACACGTTCTTTCCCGTGAACAGCACCAGCCCGTAGTTGGCGAGCACCATGTACAGCCCGGCTCCGCAGAGGGTGAGCAGGAAGAGCGCGGCCGTTGACTCCGCGGCAGGGATCACCGGTCCGCTCGGCAGCGCGACCCGCGGCGGCCGCTCGGCCGCCAGCCAGCCCAGCACGCCCAGCGCGCTGCCGACCACCAGCACCCCCGCCGCCACCAGGCGCCAGCTCCCGCCCTGCGGCAGCACGAGCGCGAACGCCACCAGCAGCGCGAGCACGGCGGCGCACAGGAACGCGCCCGTACCCGTCCACGGCGTTGCGGGAGCGACACCGCGCCACCACGGCGCCACGGGCGCGAGCAGCGCCGTGAGCAGGAGCACCAGCCCCAGCGCCCCGGGGAGGCCCCACTGGCCCACGAGCAGGGCGCTCACCGCGTGCTCCTGCGCGGCGGTGGCGCGCAGCTCGGGGCTGACCTGGCCGCGAAAGAACCCCGAGCCGGTGAGCGGCCCGCGGGTATAGGCGCGCATGGTCTCGCTCATCGCCCCCAGGGCCTCGCTGCGGCGCTGGCCGATCAGCTCCAGCGCGGCGGGGTCGCCCCGTTCCAGCAGCCGCAGGCTGCTGGTGGACCACGGCTGCATGCGGAACTGGGGCTGGCTGGCGTCGCCTTCCGGGAGCGCGAGCCGCGGCTGTACCTGCACCAGGACGAAGAGGGCGAGCGGCAGCACGAGCGCCACCCGCAGCGCACCGAGTGCCGCCAGCGCCTCGCGTGCGCGCCCGGGCCGTGACGGCTCGGGCGCCGGGGACCAGCGCTCCGCCAGGACGAGGAGGAACACAAGCGCACCCGGGAGGGTGGTGAGCGCCAGCCCTAGGTCGGCGATGAACGCCGCGGTGCCCGCGAAGGCCAGCACCAGGTACGCCCAGATGTCCAGCACGGGGGCCACGGCGCCGCGCCAGCGGCCCCGCTCCGGTGCCGCCGGCTGCCCGCGTCGCGCGCGAGAGAGCAGCATCCGCTCGTGGCGCCGTACCACGTACACCAGCAGGAAGAGGCTCAGCGGCGTGTAGAAGACGCTGATGCCGACGCGCGTGCCGCCCAGGCCCACCGCTTCGGACATGTTCGCCGCCGCCAGCACGATCCGCGCGGCGAGCAGGGCCGCGCCCAGCGCCACCCCCGGCATGCGGCGCCACGCCCGGCGCGCGCCCCGCGACGCCGATCCCGCGCCCGCCCGCAGCCACGCGCCCGGACGCGTGGCAACCCCGCGGCGCCCCGCACGGCGCAGCGCGTCCGCGGCCGGCCGCGCCACGGCTCGCCCGAAGGCTCTCCCCCACCGGCCCAGCCGGGCCAGCGTGCCGCGCACGGCCGGGTGGGCGAGCGCGCCGACCGCCAGGGCGAGGCCGCCCAGCACCACGAACTTCGGCCGCGAATCGACGAACACCGCCCAGGTGAGCGCCAGGGCGAAGGCGCCGTAGACCACCTGCGCCGGCGCGAACCAGTCCGGTGCGCGGCGCCGGTCGGCCCCGGCCAGCAGCACGGCCCAGGGAAGCACCGCCGCCAGCCAGATCCCGGTCTGGCTGGCCTCCTGGAGGAAGGGGTATTCCACGGCCGCGCTCAGGCCCATCAGGAGGCGCACCGCGGCCAGCCCGGTCGCGCACACGGCCAGGCCGCGCACCGCGTCCGGGACGGGAACGCGGCCAAAGAGCAGCGCCGGCGCCGCCAGCAGGGCGGTCAGCAGGAGCAGCCCCCAGGGCGTGACGTTCTTCGCGTCTATCCGCACGATCACCTCGCGGCGGCCGTCACCCACGGTGAACGGCGTGCCCAGCGTGCCCGCGACCGGCCCCGCGGGCGTCAGGATGCGCAGCGCCGTACCGGCGAAGTCGCAGCGCAGCGCCAGCACCGCCTGGCTCGCGCTCTCGAAGCGCCGGGGCGGCGCCGAGAAGGTGACCGCCTCGCGCGCCAGGCTCTGCCGCACGGCGCTCAGGTGGACGCGGAACACGCGGTCGGGGGCGGCGCACGGGCGGTGGCGCGTGCGGTTGTCGAGCGAGAGCTGCCGCATGGCCCCAGCGTCGAAGGAGCGGACCTCCGGGGTCGACATCCGGAAGTCGAGCCAAGGGCCGTTCAGCGACAGGCGGCCCGAGCGCAGGGGGCGCACCCCGTAGCGCTCGGGCGGCGTGAGGTCCACGTCGGCGTAGTCGCGGAAGGGCAGCCCCGCCACGGTGAAGCGGCGGGGGTCCTCCCCCGGGGCCCACAGGGTGTCGGCGCCGGCGGCGGGCGGGCCGGAAACGGTGAGCTCCGAGTCGAGGTCGGCGAAGCTCAGCGTGCCGTCGTCGTAATAGAAGAAGCTCGACAGGGTGCTCCCGCCCGGCTCTCCCAGCGCCTCCAGCACGTCGGCGAGCGGGTAGGTCCGCTGCAGGGGCCCGGGGTGGCGGTTCACCAGCCGGTCGCGCCAGTTCCGCCGCGCGGCGGGGAGGAAGACCTCGCGCCCCCCGCCGCGCACCCAGTGCGTGCGGCGGAGCGGCGGTCCGCGCTCCTCCACGGTCAGGGCCAGGCCGCCGGCGCCGCCCACCCGGATGGTGTCGCGCGCGCTCACCGGCCGCCCGCCGAGCACCCTCACCCGCTCGCCGAGCAGCGACCGCAGGTGCACCAGCACCACGGCCTCGGCATCGCGGCGGGCGGAGACCACCACCGCGCGGGGCGCGCTGTCGCCGGTCACCCGCACCAGAGCGGCGGGCGCGCTTCCCGCACCCGCGGCGTACAGGTCGGCGGTCTCGTAGTCGCCGCCCACGCGCAGCGTGTCGGCCGTGGGCGCCCCGTCGGCGGAGACGGCCGCGAAACGCAGCCCCAGGAGGGTGAAGCGGTACTGGCGAAGCGCACCCGCGGCGCTCCAGACCTGAACCACCATGGCGAGGCCGACGAGCGCGGTGCACGCGGCCGCGAGACGGGGGGAGAGCCCGCGTGGCCCCGACGCCCGGCTGGCCGCGTACGCGCACACGACCCCGATGAGAAGAACCAGCATGAGCGGCTCGCGAGAGGGCTCGACCGGGGCGTCAGGGGCCGCCGAACGGGTCGTGGCCCGGGGCGTCGTCTAGGTAGAGGCGGGCGTCGAGCAGGAGCGTGCGCCGCCATGCCGCCAGGTGCAGCCAGGTGGCCGCCACCAACGCCGCGGCCGCGAGCGCGACCACCGCCGCGGCCACCGGCGCGGGGTGGTTGGCCGCGGCCACGCGGGCCGGGTAGGTGAGCGGGAGCGACGATCCGTGCCGCCGCGCGTACGCGTGCAGCTCGGCGGCGGGGTAGACCGCCGACGGGCGACGGCCCGACAGCCGCGCGGCCGCGAGCAGCGCGTCGGCGAGCGGCTCGACCCCCGCGTCCGCCAGCTGGTCGCCGGCGGAGCGCGCGCGGAGGGAATCGATCACCTCGGTGAAGACCGCGCCCCGCCAGCGGGCGAGGAAGCGGCTGGTGGTGTCGCCGCGCTGCAGGAGCCGCGCGAGCATGCCGGGGCGCAGGCGCCGCGCCAGCCCTTCGGCCTCGGCCAACTCGTTCGTGACGGAGTCGTCGCCCGCCGCGGCGCCGTTCCCCTGCAGCGAGAGCCGCCACCGCTCGGCCCGCGCGCCCACGCTGTCGCCCAGCACGCCGGCGCCGAGCAGCACGAACTCCGAGCGCAGCGGCGCGTCGATCTCGCGCTTGCCGGCCTGTTCGCAGCCGCGCAGCCGGGCATTGGCCAGCAGCGCCACGGCGGCCCGCATGCTGTCGCTCCCGGTGGGTGCCTGGGCGACGGGCGCGCTGCGGCCGAACTCCGCCGCCAGCCCGTCGGCCACGCGGCAGCGGTCGAACGGGGAGCTCGAATCGACGGCGGCGGTCCACCGCGGGTCGCCAGCCACGATCAGCAGCAGCTCGGCGCGCGCCAGTTCCAGCCGCGGGTCGGGGCTCAGCCGGTTGTAGTCGTAGATCTGCTGCAGGTTCGACGCGGCCCAGAAGTAGTTGACGGGGATCGGCGAGGGAGCGCCCTGCGCGACCCTGCGTCCGTGGCGGAGGAGGGGCACCAGCGGGTCGCTAGGGTACTCTCCGCCGCGCGGGCGCTCGAGCTCGGCGGGAAGGTTGTAGGTGTCGTTGAACCGCTCGGCCTGCCGGTACGCCCGCACCAGCCCCACCCACGCTTCCATCGATGCGGTCGAGTCGGGCTCGGTGCCGCAGGCGTACGACCCCAGCGGCACGGCGAAGGCGTGATAGGTGCCTTCGCGGCCCGTGCCGGCGTACGCGGGCGGCGCCAGCCGCTGCAGCGTGCGCACCGCGCCCCGGAACTGCACCACCGCGACCGAATCGGCCTGGGGGTACGACGCGATGCCGGCCAGCAGGCGCGCGTGGTACGCCAAGACGGGGGCTTCGTCGGCGAGCGCGTCGCGCCGCGCGCGCACGGTGTCGTCGGCGAAGTAGGGGAGGAGGAGACGGGCCGCGGTGGCGGTGTCGCCCAGGATCAGGTGGGCGCGCGCCATGTTGTAGCTGTGGAGCACGGAGGCCGCCCGGGAGCCGTGCGGCGGCGCGTTGCGCAGCGCCTCGAGGGCCGCGCGTGCCGCCTGGGGGTCGTCGTTCCTTCGTTCCAGCGCCGTTTCCAGCTCGGTGGTCAGGCTCCGCTGCGCCTCGGCCTCCGCGGCGCTCTCCACGGGCGGGCAGAGCGCCGCCGGCGTCCGCGGCACCAGCAGGTTCAGCCGGGTGCGGGGGAGCGTCTCGGCCACGCGCATCTCCCGCTCCCAAGTCACATCGAGGGCCTCGCGGAAGCTCAGCTTCCCGCCGGGAATCAGCGCCATGGCGCGGGCCATCGACGCGCCCGCCGGGGGCGTGCGGAACACCCGGACCACGCCGGCCCAGCCCAGGTACACGATGCCCAGGAACACCGCCAGGTACGCGACCAG
Organism: Longimicrobiaceae bacterium; assembly: GCA_045803205.1. Classification (GTDB taxonomy): domain Bacteria; phylum Gemmatimonadota; class Gemmatimonadetes; order Longimicrobiales; family Longimicrobiaceae; genus Longimicrobium. The sequence continues at coordinate 10,221 of JBJMPM010000207.1, read as the reverse complement.
GGCGGCGCGGCCCGGGCGGATGGAGGGGGTTCCAATCAGCGCGGCCTTCAGCCGCGTGAGGCGGTGGCGAACTCTCATGATCACCTGCGGAAGAAGCGAGGGGTCGCGTGGGCTCAGCGGTTCCAGAGCGGATCGAGGCCGCCGTCGGGGGCGGGCGGGGCCGCGGCGGGGGCGCTCCCCCCCAGCAGGGCGGACACGGCGCCGGACCAGCGCTTCGGGTTGCGTCTGCGCTCGAACTGGATCGCGGCGGCGGTTCCCGGGGTGGGGAAGCCCCACGGGTGCTCGGTGAGGAACTCCAGCGCCGGCATGACGCCCCTCAGGTCGGCGTACGCGCGCTGCTGGGCCTGCGCGTCCACGCCTTCCGCGCTGGGCTGCCGGCTGGGGTCATGGATGACCTGCATGTAGTCGAACTTGAAGTACCGCACGTGCTTCTCCAGGAAGCGGTAGAGCTCGGGGAAGGCGTGGGCTCCCAGCACCAGGGGGTCGGCGGTCTCCGGGGCGATCACCACCTGCCGCGTGCGGTCCCTCCCGATCGAGAGGGGAGCCGTGCGCAGGCCGTCGGTGCGCAGTGGGGTGCGGAACAGGTCGGACTTGGAGAAGGCGATGAACACGGGGATCGAGAGCGGTCCGCCGGCCTTGAAGGCGTCGTCGATCACGGCGCGGGTGGGGAGCGGCTGGCCCACCTCAGTCGTGGCGGGAAGGTCGAGCGCCGGGCGGGCGTTGCGGATCTGCTTGAGCTGCTTGGCCACGATCGTGTACTTCAGCAGCGTCTGGATCGAGCGCACCATCCGCTCCGTCTGCCGCCGGGTCGCCGCCTGGTCGGCGTTGCTGGGCGCGAGGCGCTGGCCCGTGGCTTCGTCCACGCTGTTCCACGCCGACCAGAGCAGCGGCAGGCTGACAAAGAGCACGATCCCGTCGAGCTTCGCCAGCACGGGCCAGAGGAGCCGCGTCATCACGGCGATGTCGCGGATCGGCACGTCCGGGTCGCCGAACTGATCGAACTCCTCGCCGGCCAAGTCGAGAAGGGCGTCGCGGCGGTGGCGCGCGGGAAGGTAGTAGAGGTTGATGTACCCCGCGTACGTCTTCGCGTAGTCGCCCACCGACTGCACGCCCGTGCTCAGGTGGTCGCGCAGCTTCTTGGCGAACTCGGACTTCCCGTGCCGGGAGAGCCCGGCCAGCCCGATCAGCTTGCCTTCGCCCTGGCCGCGGTGCTGGAGCAACTCGGTGACCAGCGTCTGCGCGTGCGCGGGATCCGTCACCGGCACATAGTCGCCTCCGGAAGCGTCGGTCCTGCGCTCCAGCGGCGCCTGGCTGGGCTCGGGCTCCTGCGAGAGCGGCGGGTACGGCAACCCGTCGTCTTCGCTGATCATCGACTCGTCACTCATCATTCACCACGGGGTGAGTGGGCTTCGGCACGGGCCTGGGCAACGGCGGCCCTCCAGAGCGGGGCGAACGATCCCGGCGGGAGGAGCACCCGCCTGCGGCGGGAGCTGGCCGGGGGTTCCCGGAACGTCGCCACCGTGGCCGGGCTGCACTTTTCCAGCGCCTCCTCGAAGCGCTGGCACAGGTACCAGAGGCTGCCGTCGTTGCCGGCGGCCGGCTGAACGGAATTTTCCAGCACCAGCAGCAGTTCGAACGGCGCGGGTTGAATCATGAGCTGGAAGAGGACCGGGAGCGTACGGCCCGGATCGTTCGCGACCAGGGGCGGCAGCCGCATCCTGAGCTCCTCGAGCGCCTCCCACCCCAGCCGGAGGAGCGCGTGCGTGTCGTCGTTCCTCAGCTCGCGTGGACCCTCGCCGACCACGGCTAGGAACACGTTCGCGGCCAGCTCGGCCAGGGCACGCGTCTGAACGGGGGTGCGCGGGGAGGGCTCGGTGGAACCTCCGCGCTGGAGCGCCGGCAGGAACACGGAAGCCACCGTCATGCTCCCCAGCGTGGACGCGGGGACGTCGTGCATCACCGCGCGCCAGCGTTCGGCGTGCTGCGCGGGTGGAAGGGCGGCCAGCTGCCGCTTCAACAGGACGGTGTCTCCGGTTGCCAGCGAGCGCACCAGCAGGATGCGCGAGAGCGCGTCGAGCGCCTCGCGCGTGCGTGGGCCGGCACCATGGGACAGGGCCTCGACCACGGTGTTCAGGCGGGCGAGCACCGCCGCGTCGCCCTTTGCCAGCAGGGCTTTCCAGGTCGCGGCCGGGAGTTCCACGAGAACGGCGGACGCGTACAGGTGGGTGAGCGCATGCTCCACCAGCCGCGTGTCGGACTCGCGCAGCACGCTGGCCGCGGCAAGATGGTCCAGGAAGCGGAAGACGAGCGTGGAGGCGAGCGGCGAGTCGCCCGGTGGCCGGGAAAGGAGCTTGCCGGCCGCCTCCATCCGCCGCCGCTCGGCCGTCCCGCCCCAGCGGTCCTGCAGGTACAGGGCGAGCAGGCGGGCAACGTCCGCGTTGGCCGCGGCCCAGGTGTCCAGCGCCTCCGCGGCCCGCTCGTCGCTGCCGGCCAAGTAGAAGACCGCCTCGCCGGCCCCGGCCGGTGCGCTCGTGCCGGTCACCTCACCCAGCAGCGCGCCGGCCAGGGCCGCGGCGCCCGGCTCCAGCGCGGTCACGAAGGTGCGCACGGTGCCCTCGGAAGCGGTCCGCAGCAGCGTGCGCAGGTTTCCTTCTTCTCCGAGGAAGGCGTGCACCGACGGGTTCAGCCGGTGCTCGAAGAGGTTCAGCAGTGCCTCGCGAGTCGGCAGGACTCCGGCCGCCGCCGCCGCCCGGTACAGCGACACCCCCCACGTGGCGGCACCGGCCGAAAAAGGCAGGTCGGCGAGCAATGCCTCCAGCCGCGTACGGTCCGACGCCACCGCCTGCACCGCGGCGTCGGAAAGCGACTGGAAGCGGCCCCCTCCCCCGTTCAGGCGCGCGAGCGCGTTCAGCAGCGCCTCCGCGCCCTCGACGTGCCGGACCGCCGCCGCCCCCGCGCCCGCCTCGCTTCCGCCGGGCGCGAGCGCGGCAAGCGCGTCGGGTGCGACCATCCCGTCGGCCACCGACAGGGAGCGAAGGATCCCCGCCGCCGCCAGCGGATCGTTCCCCGCTCCCGGCACCGCCGGCGCGTGCCGCGGGTGCGCCAGCGCCCGCACCGCCGCGCGCACCATCCGCGGATGGACCTCCCGCGGGGCGCCCTCGCCGGGCTCAGCGGCCGGGGTCCCGGCGATGGCGTCCAGCACCCTGCGCGCGGCCGTCAGCGGTCCGCCGCTCACCCGGCGCGCCGCGGCGCCCAGCAGGAAGCCCGCGAAGCCGGCCCGGCTCAGCAGCCGGTCACGCTGCTCCTTCGCCAGCTCGCCGATCACCGACTCGGCGCGTTCCCCGCTTCCCGCAAGGACGGCTGCGCGCAGCGCGGCGTACCGGTACAGCAGCGAGGCCCCGTCGTCGGCCAGCATCCGCACCCCCGCGGCTGCGGCGCGCGAGTGTGCGCGGCCGTGCGCCCTGAGCTTCTTCCCCGGTACGTCCCGGGGCCTCCCTTCCACCACGTCTTCCGCCCAGGCGACCTGCCCCTGGGTGGGCTTCAGGCTCGCGAGCTTCTCCGCGGTGAGCTGCAGGGCATGGTCGGGCGCCCTCCCGCGCCACTCCGCCGGGTCGAGCGCCGCCAGCCGGGGGAGGCGGGCCGCCGACGCGCCCTGCTCGGTCGAGAAGCTGACCACCAGCCGGTCGCGCAGCGGGAGCGACAGCCAGGCGAGCCGGATCAGGAGCTCGTAGCGGTGGTCGTCCGAGGTGGTGAGCGCCACCGGCACGGCCGACGCCGCCGAGAGCGCCGCGTAGATCGCTGCCAGCCACCGGGCCAGGTCGTCGCGCCCCATCAGCTCGGCGAGGCGCCCGCGCAGCAGCTCCATCTCCCTGCGGCGCAGCGACTCGGCCTTCCACGCGGTCTCCGGCGTCGCCCGCAGGGTGATGGGGGAGAGCTCGCGGCGCTCGTCGAAGGCACCGGGACGGAGCAGGTCCGCGAGCCACGCGCGCGATTCCGGCAGCTCCAGCAAGGCGAACGGGTTGCCGGCCAGGGCGCGGAACGCCGCTCCGTCCACGAGCACGGTGTGCGTGATCACGCGCCAGGCGGCGCGCTCCGGCGTGCGGTCGCCCACCGCCCCCCACATGCAGAACCCCATGCGCTGCTCCAGCGGCAGCACCGCGAAGCGAAGCCGTTCGAGGTTCCTCCGGCCGAGCACGGATGCGGGGTCGCCCTCCAGCCGGGGAGGGTCGGGCATCCGCGCGGTCGGGATCCCCCAGGGAACCTCGGACTTCAGCCGCGCGGCGCGCTCTCCGGCCAGCGCCGGGGTCCAGCCGAAGGTGTCCTTGCCGGAATCGACCAGCGCCGGCCCCGAGCCCAGAACGTGACGCTCCAGCCGCACGACGGGCGCGTCACTCATTGCGCGGGAGGCAGATGGTTGTAGACCACGAACTTCTCGACCTTGATCAGATCCGCTTCCGTGAGCGGAGTGCGGAAGGCGGGAAGCGAGTGCACCGTCTTCTGATCTTGTTCCCACATCGCGCGCACCGCGCCGCACGACCGACCCGAGCACCCTTTCCGCCCCATGTCGCCATCGATGGTGAGGTTCGGGTTCTGTTCCTGCAGCACCGCCTGCACGAAGGCGGCGTGCACCAAGTCCCTCTCCTGGGGGGAGAGATCCTTGTGTTCCCACGCCTGCAGGGCCGCTTCGAGTTCCTGCGATGATGGATTCGCCGCGCGGATGCGGGCCTTCAACACGTCGAAGCGAGGGCTGGCTGCGGCGAATAGGCGGTCGTAGCGCGATATGGCCTGGGCCGCGAAGCTCTCTTCCGGCTCGTCGGGGGCCTGCGCGGGGACCACGTCGTCGGGCTGCCCGGCCTTCCCGTCCTCCACGGTGGAGACGGCGGGGGCGTTGCTGAACAAGTCGGATATGGACCAGCTCGGCGGTCGCATCACCAGCAGAAGGGCGAGTACGGCGGTCGCGGCCAGACCGGTCCAGATCTTCCACGACCACTGCGGCAGGGAGATGCCTCCGGCACCGCCTCTCGCGAGGTCGCTCAGCGCGTGCCGGATGTCTTTCTCGCTCCTGGCGGCGACCTCGGCGACCTCCCGCTGCACCATGGTCTGCACGTCCTTCTGCAGCTTCTGGTACAGGGGAACGAGTTGCTCGGAGATCTCGGTTGCCTGCTCGAACGAGCGCTGCTGCGGCATGGCGGGGTTCCCAGGAGGTGGAGAGCGCGGCATGGGAGCTCAGCGGGTCAGAACCGTGGTGGAGATCCCGTGAGGTCGATTCAGCGGGCCGGAACCGTAAGGTGGAGACGCAGGCTCTTGCCGGCTTTCAGGATCTGCTGGTCTTCGGCTACGCCGGCCTGACGCCGCAGCTCTTCGCGGATCCCGCGGGTGTTGCGCATGTGATTGAGGTCGAGAAACTGGCCCACCGGGATGTCACGGCTGACCAGGACCGTCACGGAGTCGCGCTGCACGAAAAAGCTGTCGCCGGCCGCGGTCGCGCCGGGAGCCTCTACATTCGCGGTCGGAACGGCGCGAGGCGTCTGGATGAGGACGACCCGCCGGATCGGCTCCGCGAGGAAGCGGCCGACCACAAGGGCGAGCAGCACGGGAGCGGCGATCCACAGCAGCCGGTTGGCGGCCACGCCCTCGCGAGCATCTTCAGGCGCGATGGTGGCCAAAGCCGCGCGGGAACTCATCGGAAATGCGAAGGGGGAGGGAACCGAACGCTACCCGGCGGATCTCTGCTTCGCGCCAATTTATAAACAGACGGGTTTCTGCGCCAGTCGTCGGTATCAGATGCCTGCCGCACCCGGTTTCCAATTCGAGGGTGGTAAACTCAAACCGCGTACGCTTCGCCGGACCCTGGAGGTCAGGGATTCGACCTCGCTGGTCTTGCGGCCGGACGGGTGCTGTTCGCGCGCACCCGCTCACCGGGGGAGGGGCGAGTCCCTCCGTCGCGCCTTGCGAGCCGTCTATGATCCACGCATTCTGCAGGATGGGCACGATCCGCGTAAAGCGTGAACTCGGTCGATGTTTGGCGCGAGAACCCTCCGCATGAAGCACTGGTCACCGGCGCCTGTGGCCGCGGTGCTGCTCGCGGCGTGCGGCACCACGGCCGCGGTATCGCGCACCACCGCCGTGCAGCCGAGCTCCGCCGCGGACGCGGTCCAGCCGTCCGCCGCGGTGCAGGCCGACACCGGCAGGCGCGGCTACTCGCCCGCCGACGTCCACTTCATGCAGGGGATGATCGGCCACCACGCGCAGGCGCTGGAGATGACCTCGCTGGTGGCCGACCGCAGCCGGCGCGCCGACCTGCGGCTGCTGGCCGAGCGCATCCAGCTCTCGCAGCAGAGCGAGATCGCGGCGATGCAGAACTGGCTGCGCACCCGCGGCGAGCCGGTGCCCTGCCTGGAGCCGGGGCACCAGCACGGCGGGATGGAGCACATGCTGATGCCCGGGATGGCCAGCCCCGAGCAGATGGCTCGGCTGGCCGCCGCCACCGGGGCCGAGTTCGACCGGCTCTTCCTGGAGACGATGATCCGCCACCACCAGGGCGCGCTCACGATGGTGGCCGAGCTCCTCTCCACGCCGGGCTCGGGGCAGGAGCCGGAGCTCTTCCGCCTCGCCAGCGACGTCGACGCCGACCAGCGCGCCGAGATCGCGCGGATGGAGGCGATGCTGAACCCGCGGTGAATCCTCGCCGGCCGCGCCCTCCACACGGGGGGCGCGGCCGGCCGCTGTCCGACCCTCTCCGAAGCGAAACCCGAGATGAGATCCGAACCGATGGTCCGCGCCCGCGCCGCATGCCGCACCGCCGCGCTGGCGGCGGCGCTGCTCGCGGCCGGGGTGGCCTCCGCCCAGGCGCAGGGCGGCACCTCCGCCGACCCCCGGGTGGGGCTGAAGCCGGGGTGGAGCGACGCGGGGCAGGCGATCCGCAACCTGGAGCTGGTGTCGCACCGCGACCGGCCGCAGGGCTTCTCCAACCCCAGCAACGGCGGCGACTTCGCCTTCCTGAACGCCGACATGGCCTTCGTGGGCAACCGCCTCTTCCTGGGCGGCTTCAACGGCTTCCAGGTGTGGGACATCTCCAACCCCGCCGCCCCCACCCTGCGCAAGGCGTTCGTCTGCCCCGGCGGGCAGGGCGACGTCTCCGTCCACCGCAACCTGCTCTTCGTATCGGTGGAGGAGACGCGCGGGCGCACGGACTGCGGCGGGCAGGGGGTGCAGGAGGCGGTGAGCGCCGCCCGCTTCCGCGGGGTGCGCATCTTCGACATCACCGACATCGACAACCCGCGCCAGGTGGGGGCGGTGCAGACCTGCCGCGGCTCGCACACCCACACGCTGCTCGTACCGGCGAACGACCCGGCCAACGTCTACATCTACGTGGCCGGCACCAGCCCGGTGCGCCCCGCGGAGGAGCTGGCCGGGTGCTCCGGCCGCCCGCCCGCCGAGGACCCCAACACCTCGTACTTCCGCATCGAGGTGATCCAGGTGCCCGTGGCCGCGCCGCAGAACGCGCGGGTGGTGAGCGGGCCGCGCATCTTCGCCGACTCGGCGGGCAACCCGGCCGGCCTCTGGCGGGGCGGGATGCACGGACCGGGGACGCAGCAGACGGCGGTGACCAACCAGTGCCACGACGTGACCGTCTACCCCGAGCTGGGGCTGGCGGCGGGCGCCTGCGCGGGGAACGGGATCCTGCTGGACATCCGCGACCCGGTGAACCCGCGGCGCATCGACGAGGTGAGCGACCCCAACTTCGCCTACTGGCACTCGGCGACCTTCAGCAACGACGGCAGCAAGGTGCTGTTCAGCGACGAGTGGGGCGGGGGCACGCAGCCGCGCTGCCGCGCCACCGACCGCCCGCAGTGGGGTGCCGACGCCATCTTCACCCGCGAGTCGGGGAAGATGCGGCTCGCCGGCTACTACAAGCTCCCCGCGGCGCAGACCGACCTGGAGAACTGCGTGGCCCACAACGGCTCGCTGATCCCCGTGCCGGGCCGCGACATCATGGTGCAGGCGTGGTACCAGGGCGGCGTGTCGATCTTCGACTTCACCCACCCCGGGCGCCCGGTGGAGATCGCCTTCTTCGACCGCGGGCCGATGAGCCCGGAGCATCTCTGGCTCAGCGGCTTCTGGTCGGCCTACTGGTACAACGGGCTGATCTACGCCTCCGAGATCGGCCGCGGGCTCGACGTCTTCCGCCTGAAGCCCAGCGAGCTCCTGTCGCAGAACGAGATCGACGCGGCCGGCCTGGTGCGGATGGAGGTCTTCAACCCGCAGATGCAGACGAAGCTCACCTGGCCGGCGAGCTTCGTGGTGGCGCGCGCCTACGTGGACCAGCTCGTGCGCGACCACGGCGTGCAGCCGTCGGTCTCGCGGCGCATCTCGAGCCGTCTCGCCGCGGCCGAGCGGATGCGCGGGGCGGCCCGGCGCAGCGCCCTCACCGCGCTCGCCGCCCAGCTCGACCGCGATGCCGCCACCGCCGCCGACGCGGCGCAGGTGCGCATGTTGGCCGGCGCCGTCCGCGATCTCGCGCGCGGCTGAGCTGACGGCATCTCACGCAGAGACGCAGAGGCGCGGAGAGAGGCACGGCGGCTCTCTCTGCGCCTCTGCGTCTCTGCGTGAGATGTTTACGTAGCTGCGTCCCCGCAGAACCTGTCGACGAGTGGCTGCAGGCTCGGCATGTGATGAGTCTCGAAATTTTTTTTGCAGGACCCCATGCTGTGTGCTCCTCTGACTTTCGCGTTCGGCAGGCGCTGCCAACTGCGTCATCAGGGGGATTGGGGCACTCTCATGCCCCGGTGCGTCTCGACGAGCATCGGCGGATGGGTGAAGATGGATCGTGACGCGTCTTATCCACGAGCGTCGCCTCGCGCACGGACGACTCGCCTACGCAGATCCCCCTGATCGAATCAGTTGGGTGAGTTGGGGTGCGATCGATTGTTCTGGATGCGAGTGATGGTCGAGGGGGTCTCCGAAAAAAAATTTCGATACTCAGCGCGAGCGCCACCTGCAGCCACGCTCCGGCAATCTCCTCGCGGGGTGACGCCTCGGCTGAGTCTTTCCGCGTGCCCGAACCAACCTCGTTGAGCCGGGTATCAGCGGGGAATCGAAGGTTGCACACCGCAGGCAGGGATGCCTGCGGTGTGTTTTTCTGCTTCCGCCCTTCCGGCTGATGATCTCCGTATCCAACCTCGAGAAGTCGTACGGCGACCGGGTGCTGTTCGCCGACGCCTCGTTCCAGCTCAATCCCGGCGAGCGCTACGGGATCGTCGGCGCCAACGGCTCCGGCAAGACCACGCTGCTCAACATCCTGAGCGGCGACGCGCAGCCGACGGACGGCACGGTCGCCGTGGGCAAGTCGCTGCGGCTGGGGGTGCTGCGCCAGGACCAGTTCATCCACGGCGACGAAGAGGTGCTCGGCGTTGCGCTGATGGGCCACCCGGAGCTCTGGAAGGCGATGGTGGAGAAGGACGCCCTCCTCGCCCGCGCGCACGAGCACTTCGACGCCGACCGCTACTCGGTGCTGGAGGAGACGGTGCAGCGGCTCGACGGCTACACCGCCGAGGCGCGCGCCGCCACCATCCTCGAGGGCCTCGGCCTTCCCGCCGAGGTGCACCGCCGGCCGCTGTCGACCCTCTCCGGCGGCTTCAAGCTGCGCGTGCTCCTGGCGCAGGTGCTGGCCGGCTCCCCCGACGTGCTCCTGCTCGACGAGCCGACCAACCACCTCGACAACGACGCCCGCGACTGGCTGCTCAAGTACATGCGCGCCTACCGCGGCGCGCTCATCGTCATCAGCCACGACCTCGAGCTGCTCGATGAGGCGATCACGCGCGTCCTGCACCTCGACCGGCATGGTGAGTCCGACATCGGCGAGCTCATCGAGTACAAGGGGACGTACTCGCAGTACCACGCGGCGCGCCGCAAGGACGAGGAGCGGCTCGCAAAGCAGGCCGTCGCGCAGGCGAAGGAGGTCGACCGGCTGCAGCGCGTGGTCGACCGCTTCGGCGCCAGCGCGACGAAGGCGGCGATGGCCCACAGCATCGAGAAGCGCATCCAGCGCATCGAGGCGAACGGCGTCACCGCGCAGACCAAGCGCCGCGAGCTGCGCCTGCGCTTCCCCGAGCCGCCGGCATCCGGACGCACGGTGCTCGAGGTGGAGGGGCTCGCGAAGTCCTACGGCGCGCTCGACGTGTTCGACGACGTCTCGTTCGACGTCGGGCGGGGCGAGCG
>JBJMPM010000187.1:0-3419 GCA_045803205.1 Longimicrobiaceae bacterium | reverse complement strand
GCCGATGGACCCGGACTATCCCGAGGAGCGGCTCGCGTTCATGCTGGCCGACAGCGCCCCGGCCGCCGTGCTCACGCAGATGGCGCTGGCGCACCGGGTCGAGGGCGCGGGGGTGCCGGTGCTGGAGCTGGACGCGCCGTCGGCGTGGGCGGACCGGCCCGCGACGAACCCGGAGCGCGGCGGCGTCACGCCGGCCCACCTGGTCTACGTGACCTACACCTCCGGAACCACCGGCCGGCCCAAGGGCGTGCCGAACCCGCACCGCGCCTCGGTGAACCGTCTGCACTGGATGCAGGAGAGGCATGGCCTGCAGGTGGGCGAGGGAGTGCTCCAGAACAGCTCCTTCAGCTTCGATGCCTCCGTGTTCGAGATCTTCTGGCCCCTGGCCGTGGGCGGGCGGGTGGTCCTGCCGCGGCCGGACGGGCACAGGGATCCCGGGTACCTCATCGGCCTGATCTCCGGCGAGGGGGTGAGCACGGCCTACTTCGTCTGCTCCATGCTGCAGCTCTTCCTGGAGTACGAGGGTGTCGAGCGGTGCACCGGATTGAGGCGCGTGCTCTGTGGCGGTGAAGCGCTGTCGGCGGCGCTCGCCGAGCGCGTCCGCGAGCGTCTGCCCCGGGTGCGGCTCCACAACCTCTACGGCCCCACGGAATCGGCGGTGTCGGTCTCGGGGGAGGTGTCCGCGCTGGACGAAGCGGCGGCCAGCGTTCCCATCGGCCGGCCGGTGCCGAACGTCCGGGTCTACCTCCTGGACGGGTGGGGCGAGCCGGTGCCGGTGGGGGTGGCGGGCGAGGTGTACGTCGGCGGCGCGCAGCTGGCGCGCGGCTACCTGGACCGCCCGGAGCAGACGGCGGAGCGTTTCCTGGCCGACCCGTACGGCCGGGAGCCGGGGGCCCGGCTCTACCGGACGGGCGACCGGGCGCGGTGGCGGCCGGACGGGAGGATCGAGTACCTGGGCCGGCTGGACGAGCAGGTGAAGATCCGCGGCTTCCGCATCGAGCCGGGCGAGATCGAGTCCGCCCTGCGCCAGGCACCCGAGGTCAGGGACTGCGCGGTCGTCGTGCGCGATGACGAGACCGGTGACCGGCGGCTGGTGGCGTACGTGGTGGGTGAAGCGGAGGCCGGGGCGCTGCGCGACCGCCTGCGCCAGACCCTGCCGGAGTACATGGTGCCGGCGGCGTTCGTCCCGCTGGAGCGGCTGCCGCTGACCGCGAACGGCAAGCTGGACCGCAAGGCATTGCCGGCGCCGGAGCTCGCGTCGGCGGAGGAACGGTACGTAGCGCCGCGCACCCCCGCGGAGGAGGTGCTGGCGGAGATCTGGGCGGAGGTGCTGCGCCTGGAGCGCGTGGGCGTGCACGACAGCTTCTTCGACCTGGGCGGGCACTCGCTGCTGATCATGCGCCTGCTCGCCAGGATCCAGGCCACGTTCGACCTGGAAATCTCGATCCGCACCGTGTTCTCGATGCCGACGCTGGAAGCCATGGCGGGAGAGATCGAGCGCAGGATCTACGAAAACGTAGTGACCATGTCCGAATTCGAGGCCGAGCAGCTGGCCGAGTCCAACCCCGTTGCCGGAGCCTGAGATGGCCTCGGAACAGACGGTCGAGCTTCCGCGCCCGGAGCTCTCTGCCGCCAAGCGCGCGCTCATCGAGGCCATGCTCAGGGGGAAGGTCCGCTCGTCGGGCATCGCCCCCCGCGCCGACCGCGACGGCGCTCCGCTCTCCTTCGCGCAGGAGCGGCTCTGGTTCCTGGACCGGCTGGAGCCGGGAAGCGCCGTCTACAACATCCCCCTGGCACGGCGCCTGGGTGCGCTGGACGAAGCGGCGCTGGAGCGGGCGCTGGGCGAGATCGTCCGGCGGCACGAAGCGCTGCGCACCACCTTCCGGGAGGTGGATGGCTCTCCCGTGCAGGTGATTGCGCCGTTCGGCGGCTTCACGCTGCCGGTGGAGGACCTGTCGGGACTCAGCGAAGCGGACCGCGAGGCGGCGGTCAGGCGCCGCGCCAACGAGGAGGCGGTGCGGCCGTTCGACCTCACGGCGGGACCGCTCTTCCGTGCGGTGCTGCTGCGGCTGGGCGCCAGGGATCACGTGCTGCTGCTCTCGATGCACCACATCGTCAGCGACGGGTGGAGCCTGGGGGTGCTCGACCGCGAGCTGTCGGTGCTGAACGCGGTGTATCGCGAGGGGCGCGAATCGCCGCTGCCGGAGCTGGCGGTGCAGTACGCCGACTACGCCGTCTGGCAGCGCGAGCACCTGCGGGGCGAGATGCTGGAGCGGCAGCTCTCCTACTGGCGGGAGCGCCTGGCGGGCGCGCCGGAGCTGGTGGAGCTGCCCACCGACCACCCCCGCCCGGCCGTGCAGACGTTCCGGGGGGCGAACGAGCGGATCGAGCTTCCCGGCGAGCTGCTGGAGCGGCTCCGGGCGCTGGGGCGGAGCGAGGGAGCGACGCTGTACATGGTGGTGCTCGCCGCCTTCCAGGTGCTGCTGTCGAAGTACAGCGGGAGCGAGGACATCGTCGTGGGGAGCCCCATCGCGGGGCGCACGAGGAAGGAGGTCGAGGCGCTGATCGGCTGCTTCGTCAACACGCTGGTGCTGCGCGCCGACCTGGGCGGAGACCCGAGCTTCCGGGAGGTGCTGCGGCGGGTGCGGGAGGTGATGCTGGGGGCGTACGAGCACCAGGAGCTTCCCTTCGAGAAGCTGGTGGCCGAGCTGCAGCCGGAGCGCTCCCTGAGCCACTCGCCGCTCTTCCAGGTGTCGTTCTCGCTGAACGACGCGGAGGAATTGGGAAGTGGCGGGGCAAAGTCGGGCACCCACGGGGTCGACCCGGATTTCGCCGTCGCCAAGTTCGACCTGGCGCTGGAGCTCGCGGCGACTCCCCAGGGCCTGCGCGGCGCACTGAACTACAGCACCGACCTCTTCGAGCGCGGCACGGCCCTCCGGATGCTCGGCCACCTGGCGCGGGTGCTGGAGCAGGCCGCGGCCCGGCCGGAGGTGCGCCTCTCGGAGCTGGAGCTGCTCTCGGCGGAAGAGCGCGGCCTGGTGGTGGATGCCTGGAACCGGACGGCGGCCGGGTATCCGGCGGACCGGTGCGTCCACGAGCGGTTCGAGGAGCAGGCGGCGCGCACGCCGGGGGCGGTGGCCGTGCGCTTCGCGGAGGAATCGCTCACCTACGGCGAGCTGAACGAGCGTGCCAACCGGCTGGCGCACCACCTCGCCGGCCTCGGTGTCCGGCCGGAGACGCGGGTCGCGCTCTGCCTGGAGCGGGGGCCGGAGATGGTCGTCGCCGTCCTGGCCGTGCTGAAGGCCGGCGGCGCGTACGTCCCGCTGGACCCCGCCTATCCCGCGGAGCGGCTGGCGTTCGTGCTGGCCGACGCGGCCGTGCCCGTGCTGGTGACGCAGGAGTCGCTGCGCGCGGCGCTC
>JBJMPM010000161.1:0-42312 GCA_045803205.1 Longimicrobiaceae bacterium | reverse complement strand
CGGGGTGGGGTCCACGATATCGAGAACACGCTTGTGAGTGCGCATCTCGAACTGCTCGCGCGACTTCTTGTCGATGTGCGGCGAGCGAAGCACCGTAAAGCGCTCGATGCGCGTCGGCAGCGGGATGGGCCCGCGAACCTGTGCGCCGGTCCGCTTCGCAGTCGACACGATTTCCCGTGTCGAAGCGTCGAGGATCCTGTGGTCGAACGCCTTAAGGCGAATACGAATGTTTTGACCGTTCATGGCTTATCCATTCAACAAGGGAAGCGACCGTGCCGAGACCCGGCCGCTGTCCTTTGATCCTCTAAAATCAATCCATCACTGCGGCGACGACGCCGGCGCCGACGGTGCGGCCGCCTTCACGGATGGCGAAGCGCAGCTTCTCCTCCATGGCGATCGGCGCGATCAGCGTCACTTCCATCGTGATGTTGTCGCCCGGCATCACCATCTCGGTGCCCTCCGGCAGCGTCACCACCCCCGTCACGTCGGTCGTGCGGAAGTAGAACTGCGGACGGTAGTTGCCGAAGAACGGCGTATGACGGCCGCCCTCTTCCTTCGTCAGGATGTACGCCTCGGCCTAGAACTTCGAGTGCGGCTAGATAGAGCCGGGCTTGCACAGCACCTGGCCGCGCTCCACGTCCTCGCGCTTCGTGCCGCGCAAGAGAACGCCCACGTTGTCGCCCGCCTGGCCCTGGTCGAGCAGCTTGCGGAACATCTCGACGCCCGTCACGGTCGTCTTCACCGTGTCGCGCAGGCCCACGATCTCCACTTCCTCGCCGACCTTGACCACGCCGCGCTCGACGCGGCCCGTCACCACCGTGCCGCGGCCCGAGATCGAGAACACGTCCTCGATCGGCATCAGGAACGGCTGGTCGATCGGACGCTCCGGCTGCGGGATGTAGGCATCCACCTCGGCCATCAGCTTGAGCACCGCGTCGCGGCCGATCTCAGGCTGGCGATCCTCCAGAGCGCAAAGAGCCGAGCCCTTCACGATCGGGATGTCGTCGCCCGGGAAGTCGTACTTCGACAGAAGCTCGCGCACCTCGAGCTCAACCAGGTCGAGCAGCTCGGCGTCGTCGACCATGTCGACCTTGTTCATGAACACCACCAGCGCCGGAACGCCGACCTGGCGCGCCAGCAGGATGTGCTCGCGGGTCTGCGGCATCGGGCCGTCGGCCGACGACACGACCAGGATCGCGCCGTCCATCTGCGCCGCGCCCGTGATCATGTTCTTCACGTAGTCGGCGTGGCCGGGGCAGTCCACGTGCGCGTAGTGGCGCTTCTCCGTCTGGTACTCCACGTGCGCGGTGGCGATCGTGATCCCGCGCGCGCGCTCCTCCGGAGCCTTGTCGATGTTGTCGAAGCTCACGAAGTCGGCCAGCCCCTTGGCGGCCTGGACCCGCGTGATCGCCGCGGTCAGCGTGGTCTTCCCGTGGTCCACGTGCCCGATGGTGCCCACGTTCACGTGCGGCTTGGTGCGCTCAAACTTGGCCTTGGCCATTGGTTTGAATCCTTCCTGGTTGTGTGTGATGGCTGACTGGGCTCGTCCCCGGGGCCTGGGCCCCGGGTCAAGCGAGCCGCCTCAGCCGCGGACCTTGGCGATGATCTCTTCCGCCTTGGACTTCGGCACTTCCTCGTAGTGCGCGAACTGCATGGAGTACACGGCCCGCCCCTGGCTCATCGAGCGCAGCGACGTCGAGTACCCGAACATCTCCGACAGCGGCACCATCGCGGTGATCACCTGCGCGTCGCCGCGCTGGTCCATCCCCTGGATCTTGCCGCGGCGGCTGGAGAGGTCGCCGATCACGTCGCCCATGTAGTCGGCGGGGGTGACGACCTCCACGCTCATCACCGGCTCCAGCAGCACCGGGCCGGCCCGGCGCGCGGCCTCCTTGAAGGCCATGGAGCCGGCGATCTTGAAGGCGATCTCGCTCGAGTCGACGTCGTGGTAGCTGCCGAACACCAGCTGCACCTTCACGTCCACCATCGGGTAGCCGGCCAGCACGCCGGTCTCCATCGCCTCGCGCATCCCCTGCTCGGCGGGCTTGATGAACTCCCGCGGGATCACGCCGCCCACCACCTTGTCCTCGAAGACGAAGCCTTCGCCGGGCTGGGCGGGGGTCATGTTGATCACCACGTGGCCATACTGGCCGGAGCCGCCGGTCTGGCGCACGAACTTGCCCTCGACCTTCTCCACCGTCTTGCGGATGGTCTCGCGGTAGGCCACCTGCGGCCGCCCCACGTTGGCGTCCACCTTGAACTCGCGGAGCATGCGGTCCACGATGATCTCCAGGTGCAGCTCGCCCATCCCGGAGATGATGGTCTGCCCGGTCTCCTGGTCGGTGTGCACGCGGAAGGTCGGGTCCTCGTCCGACAGCCGGCGCAGCGCCTCGCCCATCTTGTCCTGGTCGACCTTGGTCTTGGGCTCGATGGCCACCGAGATCACGGGCTCGGGGAAGGTCATCGACTCGAGCACCACGGGGTGCTCCTGGTCGCACAGGGTGTTGCCGGTGGTGGTGTCCTTCAGCCCGATGGCGGCGGCGATGTCGCCGGCGCGCACCTCGGGGATCTCCTCGCGCTTGTTGGCGTGCATCTGGAGGATGCGGCCGAGGCGCTCGCGCTTGCCCTTGGTGCTGTTGAGCACGTGGGCGCCCGAGGCGATCACGCCCGAGTACACGCGGAAGAAGGTCAGCTTACCCACGAAGGGGTCGGTGGCGATCTTGAAGGCCAGCGCCGAGAAGGGCTCGTCGTCCCTGGGCTGGCGCTCCATCTCCTGCTCGTTATCGGGGTCGATCCCCTTGATGGCGGGGATGTCGACCGGGGCCGGCAGGTAGTCGATCACCGAGTCCAGCAGCTGCTGCACGCCCTTGTTCTTGAAGGCGCTCCCGGTGAGCACCGGGGTGATGGCGCCCGCGATGGTGGCGCTCCTGATCGCGTGGCGGAGCTCCGCCTCGGTGATCTCCTCGCCCTCCAGGTACTTCTCCATCAGGTGCTCGTCGTGCTCCACCGAGCCCTCCACCAGCGCGAAGCGCGCGGCGGCGAGCGTCTCGGCGAGCTCGGGACGCACCGGGCGCTCCTCCCAGTTCTTCCCCAGCGTGCTGTCGTCGTAGATCAGCTCCACCTGGCGGATCACGTCCACGATCCCCACGAACTTCTCCCCGTCGCCGATGGGTAGGTGGATGGGGAGCGGGTTGGCGCCCAGGCGGTCGCGGATCATCTCCACGCAGCGCTCGAAGTTGGCGCCGGTGCGGTCCATCTTGTTCACGAAGCAGATGCGCGGCACGCCGTACTTGTCGGCCTGGCGCCACACCGTCTCGCTCTGCGGCTCCACGCCCGCCACCGCGTCGAACACGCAGACGGCGCCGTCGAGCACCCGCAGCGAGCGCTCCACCTCGACGGTGAAGTCCACGTGCCCCGGGGTGTCGATGATGTTGATGCGGAACGTCTCGCCGAAGCGGTCCCACTGGCAGGTGGTGGCCGCCGAGGTGATGGTGATCCCGCGCTCCTGCTCCTGCTCCATCCAGTCCATGGTCGCCGCACCCTCGTGCACCTCGCCGATCTTGTGCGTGCGGCCCGTGTAGTACAGGATGCGCTCGGTCGTGGTCGTCTTCCCGGCATCGATGTGCGCCATGATGCCGATGTTGCGGTACTTCTCGAGCGGCGTGGTGCGTGCCATGGTCCGTTCTATCCAGTTACGCGGAAAGCGCGGGGCGCGGGAGCGGGGTGCCGCCCGCCGCGCCTCCGCGGCTTTCCGGACTTGTCCCTTGTCTGCCGGACCCGGAAAGGTCCGGGGCCGACTACCAGCGGTAGTGGGCGAAGGCCTTGTTGGCCTCGGCCATGCGGTGCGTGTCGTCCTTCTTCTTGATGGTCGCGCCCTCGTTGCGGGCGGCGGCCATCAGCTCGGCGGCCAGGCGGTCGGCCATGGTCTTCTCGCCGCGGGCGCGGGCGTAGCCCACCAGCCAGCGCATTCCCAGGGCGGTGCGCCGCTCGGGGCGGACCTCCACCGGCACCTGGTAGGTGGCGCCGCCCACGCGGCGGCTCTTCACCTCGAGCACGGGCTTGGCGTTGTTCAGCGCCTGCTTGAACACCGTCTCGCCGGGCTGGCCGGTCTTCTCCTCGATCACCTTCATGGCGTCGTAGAAGATCCCCTCGGCCAGGGACTTCTTCCCGTCGAGCATCAGGGTGTTGACGAACTTCGTCACCGACTCCGAGCCGTAGACCGGATCGGGGATGATGGGGCGCTTGACTGCGCGGGAGCGGCGGCTCATGGCTTACTTCTTCCCCTTGCCCTTGGCCGGAGCGCCCTTGCCGGCGGCGGCGCCGGCCTTGGGACGCTTGGCGCCGTACTTGGAGCGGCTCTGGCGGCGGTCGCCCACGCCCGAGGCGTCGAGCGTGCCGCGCACGATGTGGTAGCGCACCCCCGGGAGGTCCTTCACGCGGCCCCCGCGGATCAGCACGATGCTGTGCTCCTGGAGGTTGTGACCCTCGCCCGGGATGTAGGCGGTGACCTCGATGCCGTTCACCAGCCGCACGCGGGCGACCTTGCGCAGCGCCGAGTTCGGCTTCTTGGGCGTGGTGGTGTACACGCGGGTGCACACGCCGCGCTTCTGCGGGTTGTTCCGCATCGCCGGCGACTTGCTCTTGCTCATGAGCGTCTCGCGGCCCTTGCGGACAAGCTGGTTGATCGTCGGCATTCCGGGTCCTGAAAACCTTGGGAGACGAAAAAACTCAGCGAAGGCCTCCCGGCCTCCGCCGTCGCGAACCCAAAAAGTTGCGCGACAGACTGAGGAACGTAATGGCTTCGGCGCCCCGTGTCAACCCTGCGGTCAGGGCGGAATGCAAGCGCGGACGCCGTGTTTCGGGCGGGTCGAGTCTTACGGATTTCGTCTCACGCAGAGGCGCGGAGGGACAGCAGAGAACACCGAATTCGCTACGGGAGAAGAAGATGCAGACACGGAAGGATTGATTCGCGACGATGCGGCTGAAGCCGCGGCTACACAATCACGCAGTCCGCCTTCGCGGACTTCAACCGGCTATCTCCGTCCGGAGCCAGTGTCCCGGCGCGATGTGACCAGATCCTGCGTCACGCCGGAGTTCGCGACGTGCACCGCACCCGACCTCGGGGAAGTCCGCGAAGGCGGACTGCGTGCCGTTGTAGCGGCGAGTTTACTCGCATATTCGCGACATTTCCCACGCATATTTCGGAGAAAGAAGATGGAGACACGGAAGCTGGGGTCGCAGGGGCTGGAGGTGAGCGCGCAGGGGCTGGGGTGCATGGGGATGAGCGAGTTCTACGGGCCCGGCGACGAGGCCGAGAGCATCGCCACCATCCACCGGGCGCTCGACCTGGGGGTGCGCTTCCTCGACACGGCCGACATGTACGGGCCGCACACCAACGAGGAGCTGGTGGGGCGCGCCATCCGCGGGCGGCGGAACGAGGTGGTGCTCGCCACCAAGTTCGGCATCGTGCGCAACCCGGAGAATCCGCTCGTGCGCGGCATCAGCGGGCGGCCGGAGTACGTGCGGGAGGCGGCGGAGGGGTCGCTGCGGCGGCTCGGGGTGGACCACGTGGACCTCTACTACCAGCACCGGGTGGACCCCGCGGTGCCGATCGAGGAGACGGTAGGGGCGATGAGCCGGCTGGTGGAGGAGGGGAAGGTGCGCTTCCTGGGGCTCAGCGAGGCGGGCGCGGAGACCATCCGCCGCGCGCACGCGGTGCACCCCATCACCGCGCTGCAGAGCGAGTACTCGCTGTGGAGCCGCGACATCGAGGACGAGATCATCCCCGCCATCCGGGAGCTGGGGATCGGGCTGGTGGCCTATTCGCCGCTGGGGCGCGGGTTCCTGACCGGGCGCTTCCGCAGCATCGACGAGCTGCCGGAAGACGACTTCCGCCGCCACTCGCCGCGGTTCCAGGGGGAGAACTTCCCGAAGAACCTGGACCTGGTGCGCCACATCGAGGAGATCGCCGCCGCCAAGGGGTGCACCGCCTCGCAGCTCGCCCTCGCCTGGGTGCTTGCGCGGGGCGACGACGTGGTCCCCATCCCCGGCACCAAGCGCCGCCGGTACCTCGAGGAGAACGCCGCCGCCCTCGACGTGCAGCTCACCCCCGACGACCTCGCGCGCATCGAGGAGGTCGCGCCGAAGGGTGTCGCCGCCGGCGAGCGCTACCCCGCCGCCGCCATGGCGAGCATCGGCAGATAAACCAAAGCAGCTCACACGGAGGCACGGAGGAACGGAGAGGGGATGCTCGCTCCGTTCCTCATTGCATCCCGGTATACCTGCATTTAAAATCCATCTGCACCTCAGACAGAATTATTCGGATGACGCTTGCGCAGTTCGCCATCGCGGTCGGGGCCGGGACGAAATGGGTCCAGAACGCAGCCGCGGCACTCGGCCGGCCCCTCGCGTACACCGAGGAGGAGGCGCGCCGTCTCGGTCTCGCGCGGGTCATCCAGGGCGTGGCGGGGATGCCGCTCCAGCGCGCCTGGGAGCTCGCGGGCGAGGCACTCGCGTCTCCAGCGCAGCACACGGTGCTCGCCGAGTCAGCGGACGGCAGCGTCCAGGTGAACGTGGATGTTCGACGGTATCTCGTCACCTTCACGGCCTTGCTGAGGCGGGCGTATGCGCATGAGCCGCGGCGGCGCGGACGTCCCGCCGCAAACAGATCCGGGGGCAGGTGGACTGCGGAGTCATACGGGCTCGACGTCTCGCAAATCGATGCCAACATGCGTCGTCCGCTGGCTGAACGACTGCGCGAGGCGGATGATGCCGCGGAGTTGATGAATCGCTTCAGGTCCGGTCGCCGATGAGCCTCACATCGATGGTCATCGGTCTCGAGGACGCCGGCGTAGAGTTCGTGCTCATCGGCGGCTTCGCAGGGATCGTCCACGGTTCGCCGCGCCTGACGAACGACGTCGACGTCTGCTATGACCGCTCTCCCGAAAACCTGGAGCGGCTCGCCAGAGTTCTCGCCGGGTGGGACGCGTACCCACGTGATTTTCCCCGCGATCTGCCGTGGGAGATGGACGTCCGTACGTTGAAAGCGGCGACTCTGCTGACGCTGCAGACGAGTGAGGGATTTCTGGACGTGATGGCAGAAGTGCCCGGCGTCGGTGGATATGCGGAGTGCGAGGCTGCCTCGGAGTGGGTGGATTTCAGCGGCCACCCTGTCCGTGTGCTCGGACTCCCCGCCCTGATCGCGTCCAAGAAGGCGGCCGACCGCGAGAAAGACCGGGCCGACGTCCTTACTTTCGAACGGATCCTGCAGCAACGCGAGGCGAGCGGTTCCGAATAGTTGACTGTGGTGAGTTGCGAGCGGCCTTCCCGTCATCCAAACGACAGCCTTGCCGATACGCGCGTTTAGAGACATCGTATTGTAGAGAGGCCCATCTACCGTCGTGATCCACCCTCGCCACTCTCCTTACGTCTCCCCCGCTGGAGACGCCCTGCGGACTCGCGGTGAGCGGGGCCCGCGATCCGCCTCCCTTCTTCCCCCCGCGAAGTGGAGGTCGCCATGAGAAAGCTGGCCCTCGATCCCGACGCGCTGGAAGTGCAGTCGTTCTCCACCGAGGCGGCGGAGGCGCGGCGGGGGACGGTGCGCGGGCTGGACAGCGCCACCGTGGACCAGGACACCTGCAACATCCCCGGCAACACCTGCGCGCCCGGGTGTACCGACGTGGACACCTGCCCGCAGGTGACGTGCGCGGTGAGCTGCGGGGGGAGCTGCGCGAGCTGCCCGGTGAGCTGCAACCCCGCGCAGTGCCCGAGCGCCGACGGCCGCTGCTAGGGCTTCGCGAGTACGCGGAGAAACGGAGAGACGCAGAGGGGCCTCTGCGTCTCTCCGTTTTCTCCGCACCTCTGCGTGAGAATGCGGTTGCCGGGCTAGCGCACCACGCCGCCGTCCATCACATCGATCTGGGCGCTGGAGGCGGGACGCTCGCGCTGCAGGCGGGCGGCGACCTCCTCCGCCTGGCGCATCGCGCGGAGGATGTTGCCGCCCAGGATCTTGCGCACGTCGCCGTCGGAGTAGCCGCGGCGCAGGAGCTCGGCGGTCAGGTAGGGGAAGCGCGACACGTCTTCCAGCCCCACGGGGAGCGAGGTCACGCCGTCGTAGTCGGAGCCCAGGCCCACGTGGTCGATCCCCGCCACCCTGACGATGTGGTCGACGTGGTCCGCCACGGTGGCGATGGTGCCGCGCGGCATCGGGTTGGCCTGGCGCCAGTCGGCCACGTAGCGGTCGCGCGCGGCCGCGTCGTTGGGGTAGAGCTCGCGGGCGCGGGCCTGCACCTCGTAGCTCTGCCGCGTGAGCGTCACCGCGCCCGGGTCCACGAAGCCGGAGTAGAAGTTCACCATCACCACCCCGCCGTTCTCCTTCACCTTCCGCAGGATCGAGTCGGGGACGTTGCGGGCCACGTCGGCGATGCCGCGCGCGGAGGAGTGGGAGAAGATCACCGGTGCCGCGGACACCCGCAGCGCGTCGCTCATCGTCCCCGGCGACACGTGGGAGAGGTCCACCAGCATCCCCAGGCGGTTCATCTCCCTGACCACCTCCTCGCCGAAGCGGGTGAGGCCGCCGTGCTTCTCGGTGTCGGTGGCGGCGTCGGCCCAGTCGATGGTGCTGGTGTGCGTCAGCGTCATGTACCGTACGCCGAGCGCGTGGAACTGCCGCAGCGCCCCCAGCGAGTTCTCGATCGCATGCCCGCCCTCGATGCCGATCAGCGCGGCCACCTTCCGCTGCCGGTGGATCCGCTCCACGTCGGCGGCGGTGAGCGCCATCTCCATGTCCGGCGAGCGGGCGACCATGCGGTGGATCAGGTCGATCTGCTCCAGCGCCACCCGCGCCGGCCCCGGCGCGTGCCCCATCGTCTCCACCGGGACGTAGGCGGCCCAGAAGACGGCGCCCACCCCGCCCTGCTTCAGCCGCGCGACGTCGGTGTTCTGCTGGGGGAGCGGCCCGTCCGGGTTCATCGCCTCCAGATCGCTGTGTCCCTTCTCGCGGATCTCCCAGGGCAGGTCGTTGTGCCCGTCGACCAGCGGCGTCTGCTGCTGGAGGCGGCGCGCGCGGGCGAGGAGCGCGGTGGTGTCGGCCTGCGCCTGGAGCGCGGACGCGCCGGCCAGGGCCAGCACGGCGGCGAGGATGGAGATGCGTCGCATGCGGGAGATGCCGGTGTTCGGGAGGAGGGTGCGGGTGGGCGGCGGATGGAGAAAGCTAAGCGGGGAGGGCGTGGATGGCACGCCCTCCCCTTCACGTCGTCCGTAGACCGGGCTCCGTCAGCGGCTGAGGCCGCGGAAGATGCCGACCGTGGCGAGGGCGAGCGCGCGCGACTTGCCGATCCACTCCACCCGGGCGACCACGTGCCGGCGGCGGACGAAGCCGTCGAGCGCCACAGGCTGGGAAGCGAACTCGTCGGCCAGGTCGGGGGGGACGAGGAGGAGGAACTCCTCGCGCCGTGCGTCGCCCTGCGCGCCCCAGAGGCAGGTGGCGCCGGGAATGCGCGAGGCGGCGCGGTCCACCAGCGGCGCGATGGCGGCCTCGACCGTGTCGCTGCTGGTGGAGAGCGCCACGTCCCTGGGCGCCTCGCACCAGAGCTGCGCCTGCACCACGCGGCCGCGCGCGCGCTCGCCCTCGAGGGTCAGGCGCTCGAAGTCGGCCGTGGTCATCGCCGGCTCGACGCGGCCGGGCTGCGGCGGCGTGGGCGCGGTGGCGATGGTCGGCGGCGCGGGGGCGATGGGGCCGGTGGGGGGGGGCGTGTCGTCGCCGCCGCAGCCGCGCAGCAGCAGCACCAGCGCGAGCACGCCGAGCGCGCCGTACGACGCGTAGGCCCACGGACGGCGCCACGCCGGCGGCGGCGCGCGGCGCTCCACCCGCCTGCGGTCGGTGCCGCGGCGGTCTCCCCCGCGGTTGTCTCCCTGCCGTTCCCGCACCTCGTCCGGCATTCGGTCTCTCGGTTCGGGGTCGTAGCCGCGATCGGGCTCGCGCGTGCTCCGGTGTACGCCGCGGACGTGTCGCGGGTTTCCTCGCGATGGGGCTCAGGTGTGGAGCGGGATGCGAGCGACCGGCCTCCCATCAACGCGACGGAGCGTAGCACGGCCCCGGGGGCGAGGCAAGATTTTCCTCGCGGCGCGGCACTCAAACCGCCTCGCGGACTCACGTGCCGACGCCGTGATAGATCCTTCGGCCGCCGCCAGGGTTTGTCGCGTCCGCGGTTCCAGCGAAGCGGCGCGCTCAGGATAACGTTCGTTCAGGCGCGGCTCCAGCCCGATCGTCAGCCGCGCCCGAGAGTCCGCCGGACCCCCAGTCCCAGAGCGCGAGGGCGCAGAGCGTCGCCGCCGCGTCGATCTCGCCGGCCAGCACCCTGCGGCGGACCTCGGCGACGGGGAGCAGGCGCACGCGGATGTCTTCGCCCTCGTCCTCGTCCTTCTCGCCCGCGCGGCGGACGCCGCGGACCAGCACGGCGTGCACCGTGGTCTTCTGCCAGGAGGGGTTCAGCTCGAAGCAGCCCAGCACGCGCGGCTCGCCGCCCTCGCAGCCGGTCTCCTCGCGCAGCTCGCGGCGCGCGGCCTCTTCCGGGCTCTCGCCCTCGTCCACCACGCCGCTGGGAAGCTCCAGGCTCAGCGCGCGGGTGCCGTGGCGGAACTGCTCCACCATCACCAGCCGCCCCTCATCCGTCACCGCCAGCACCGCCACGCCGCCGGGCGAGACGGCCATGTGGAAGGTCTTCTCGTCGCCGTCCTTCGGCGAGCGCGACCGGTCCTCCCGCACGCGGAACATCTCGTACTCCGCCACCTCGCGGCTCGACAGCCGCTCCCACGGCCGCGGGTGGCCGCCCTCGTCGCGCTCGTCCGCCATCCCCCTTCCTCCGCCGCTTCCCGTGCGTCGTGTCCGCGCCGCAAACGCAAGCGACGGGCCAAGATAGCCATCGGAGGGCAGGTACAAAGGGCACGCCTCTTGCCAGATTCCACCCGCGTCGGAAGGCACCTCAACCTGACCGGGAGACAACATGGCAGACGACATGGCGGGCAAGCTGGACCACCTCGCGGGGAAGGTGAAGGAGGGCGTCGGCGAGCTGCTGGGCGACCGGCAGATCGAGCGCGAGGGGCGCCTGGACCAGATGGAGGGCCGCGCCGAGCAGGACGCCGCCCGCGCCGAGGACGCGCTCCTCGACGCCGACGCGCGCCGGCTGGAGGCACAGCGCGCCAAGGAGCTCAACCGCGACCTGTAACCGCGAGTGCGGAAGTGCGGAAGTGCGTGAGTGCGTGAGTGCGGGAGTGCGTTGATCCGGCGCACTTCCGCACTCCCGCACTTCCGCACTTTCTTCCCGTCCCCCGGCGCGGCTTATGCGTTGCCCCCGGCCCGACGCGGACGAACCTGCCCGGGAGGAGCGATGCACAAGGTGCGCGTGGTGCGCTCGTACTACGACCAGTCGGAGCCGTACGTGGGGAAGATCGGCGAGGTGATCGGCCACTGGGGGCCCGACAACAGCGAGGACGGGCGCGAGGGGCTGATGGTGCAGTTCCCCGACGGCTCCATCATCGGGCTCACCGACAACGAGGTCGAGGCGGTCTCGGACGACGCCGGGGAGACGGTGCGCGCCGAATCCTGACGGGTCTCACGCAGAGAACACGGAGCCGCGGAGAGGGTGCAGCAGGCCTCTCCGCGGCTCCGTGTCTTCCTTCATGCCAATTCGCCGAAGACAGTTCTGAATTCCAGTCTCCCGACTGAAGGGCCTCATAATCACACGGAGTCAACGGAGTTAACGGAGAATGACTCCGCTGACTCCGTTGACTCCGTGTGAGGCCTTCAGTTCAAGGATCTGATCCTGAGCGAAACTATGCAAACCGGTATCAGCCCCTGGAGGTACGGCGGACGAGCGAAGGATTCCGCTCGATGAAGGGCCCGAGGAGGTCGCGTCCGCCGTCGCGGCTGGCGGGGGCGCAGAGCTGGCTCGCGAACGGCTGTGCGCATGCGCAGACGAACGCGTCCTCCTGCGCGTACGCCGGTTTCTCGTAGTGGTTGTTCCTGTCGCCGCCTTCGAAGAGCGCCCGCGCGAGATACTGGAGGGCGAACACCCGCAGCGGGCCCAGTCCCACGCCCTTCAGCCGCTCCTGGAACTGGAGCACGTGGAAGCACTCGTGCACCAGGAGCCCCAGCCCCTTCGGCGTGCAGGGCTTCCACTGCCCCTCTCCCACGTAGACGTGGATGCCGCTCGTGCTCAGCGCGTCGGGGAGGGTGATCGCGCCGTGGGTGAACCGCTGCACCCAGCCGGGGAGGCCCTCGTAGAAGGTGACCCTGTCCCAGCGGATGGTGGGGTAGATCGCCGCCAGCAGGTCGCGCACGCCGGGCGTGAGCTCCCGCTTCTCGGGTTTCTTCATCAAAGCATCGATGATCGAAGTCGTATCTCGGATCGCCGGCGCTACGCGGCCATGAGCCGGCAGAGGGCGCGCAGGCGGCGCAGGTACTCGTCGTCGCGGCGCGCGTCGGCCTCGGGGCCCTCGCTCAGGCCGCGGCGCACGCGCCAGCGGTGGAACGCCAGCTCCGTCGCCATCCGGTGCAGCTCGCGCCGCCGCCGCCAGCGCACGGTGCCGCCGGCGCGCCACGCCTCGTACGAGGCGCGCAGGCGGCGGCGCGCCACGCACAGGCACTCCAGCTCGTCGGGGCGGATCACCCCGGTCTCCACCAGGCTGGCCAGGTGCTCGCGGATCACCCGCCCC
The DNA here is from genome assembly GCA_045803205.1 of Longimicrobiaceae bacterium. Classification (GTDB taxonomy): domain Bacteria; phylum Gemmatimonadota; class Gemmatimonadetes; order Longimicrobiales; family Longimicrobiaceae; genus Longimicrobium. The sequence continues at coordinate 29,598 of JBJMPM010000161.1, read as the reverse complement.
TCCCGCGCCAGCGAGAGGTACACGATCACCAGGATCCCCACGAACGCGGGGACCATCACCGCGAAGTAGAGCGCGATGAACCACGTGTCGCTGGTGGTGGCCAGGTTCCAGAGCGCGTGCAGCCCCACCGCCGCCGCGAACCCCGCCGGCGGCGCCCAGAAGCGCCGCGCCGAGCGCATCCGCTCGCGCGTGTACCCCAGCCCGATCCCCAGCATGGCCGTGAAGAGCGGGTGGGCGAAGGGCGCCATCATCCCCCGGATGGCGAAGGTCACCATCGAGCTGCCGCCCCCCTCGTCGACCGCGGCGCCGTAGTACTGGACGTTCTCGACCATGGCGAAGCCGAGCCCCACCATCCCCGCGTAGACCACCCCGTCGACCACGTTGTCGAACTCATGCCTCAGCGTCAGGTAGAGGCAGAGCAGGGCCAGCCCCTTGGAGAGCTCCTCCACCAGCGGGGCGCCCACCACCGCGCCGAACACGCTCGCTCCCTGCTCGCCCAGGAGCCCGGCGAGCTCCACCTGGGCGGTGGTGTTGATGGAGATGGAGATGAGCACCGCCACCGTGGCGCCCCAGGCGAAGGTCTGCGCCAGGGTGCGCGGGGGCTCGGGCTCGAAGCGGTCCACCCAGAGCGCGAGCGCCACGTACACGGGCACCGGGACCACGGCCAGCAGCGTGCCCAGGAAGAAGGCGCGCGGCGTGAGCCCGGCCGCGATGATGAGCAGGGTGACGGCGCCGCAGGCCACGGCGGTCCAGGTGAGGATCCGGTGCGGCTCCCCCGGCCCGACGCGGTGCCCCGGAAGCACGCGACGCCGCCGCGGGTGCGCCCGGCGGCGGCGCTCCGCGAAGGGCGGGGTCGGGACGGGGGGATGCGGGTCCACGCGGCGCCTCAGCCCGTCCAGGGGCCGAAGGTGCGCTCCAGCACCTCGCGGCGGTAGGAGAAGATCTCGCGCAGCCGCGGCGCCACCAGCAGCCGCCGGGCCGCGCCGCCGCCGGGCGGGAGCGCGTAGTGCACCCGGTCGCGCATCTCCACCCCGCCCTCGACCTCGCGGAAGAGGTGCTGGTGGTGCCAGAAGCGGTACGGCCCGAAGCGCTGCTCGTCCACGAACAGCCGCGGCTCGTCGACGTGCGTGATCTCGGTGACCCAGGTGACGGGGACGCCGAGAAGGGGGCGGATGCGGTAGGTGATGATCATCCCGGCGTACATCCGCTCCGCCGGCGCGCTGGTCACCTCGAAGCCCAGCGAGGGCGGGGTGATCCGCGCCAGGTTGTGGGCGTCGGAGAAGAAGGCCCAGGCCTCGCCGATGGAGATGGGGAGGTTCTGCAGCGCTTCCAGCAGGTGCAGCTTCATCGGCCCGGGTGCGAGGGTTTTAGCAGCCGCGGAATGCTACCGCGCGCGCCGCCGCGGGACAACCGCGGCGCGGCGCTTGCCCGCGAAGGCGAGGGACGCCAGCGTGTCGCGCACCGCACGACAGGCGCGCGGCGGGCGAGCACACCTGAGGAGCGATGGCCAGGCAAACGCTGCTGCTGGGGATGGCGCACCCGGACGACGAGGTGGGGGCCGCGGGAACGATCTGCGCGCAGGTGGCGCGGGGGGACCGGGTGGTGGTGGTGTGGCTCACCCGCGGCGAGATGACCGAGGCGTTCGGGCCGGTGTCGATGGAGGAGGTGTCGCGCATCCGCGAGGAGCACGGGCGGATGGCGGGCGAGCTGCTGGGGTGCGAGACGCGCTTCATGGACTTCCGCGACACGGAGCTCGAGGCGACCCCGGAGAGCGCCCGCCGCGTGGCCCGGCTGATCACCGAGGTCAAGCCCGACGCCGTGCTCACCTGGGGCGACGCCTGGGGGCGGGGGATGCGCCACCCCGACCACCAGGCCGCGGGGAAGATCTTCCGCGACGCGATCACCCTGGCGCGGCTGGCGAAGGTCGTCGCCCCGGACCCGCCGCACCGCGCGCCCGCGCCCGTCTTCACTTTCCGCGGCGCCTACTCGCCCCTTCCCGCGGTGGTGGTCGACGTGGAGCCGTACGTGGAGCGCATCCACGCCCTGGCGCACTTCTACTACGAGCGGATCGGCTTCGGCGACCCGGGGTGGATCGACCGCCGCCTGGCCGCGGCCGCGGAGCCGTACGGCCTGCGCTGGGCCGAGGCGTACGACGCCTGGGAGACGCCGGGCGGCGTGGTGCGCTCCCTCCTCCCCACCGCCATCGGCGCCGCGGGAGAGCCTCCCCACCCGCCGCGCCCCTCCCGCTGAAACGGCCGGAGGGACCGGCATCGAGCTCGATGCCGGCCCCTCCCGGTTCTTTCCCTGTCTCTCCGTCGCTGCGCGAGAGACCCGCCGCCTACGAGGCCCGGTTGTACACCAGCTTGTAGCGCAGCGGCTGCGGGAGCCGCGGCGAGGTGATCGTCACGTGCATGGTGAGCACGCGCCCGTCGGCGCTGATGCTGTAGGTGTTGGCGCGCGTCCCGTCCTCGGCGCGGAAGGTCTGCACGAGCTGGCCGTTCTGCCACGCGGTGCTCAGGTCCAGCACCTCGCCGTCCTCGCGCGTCCACTTCACCGTCTGCCCGTTGGCGGGGCTGGTGATGGGGCGGCGCGTGTCGATGGTGGTGGTGACCTCTGCCGGCGTGAAGTTGATCACGATCCGCTGGTAGGGCGCGTTGGTGCGCCGCAGCCGCCCGCGGGCGATGGGGCGCGTGACGAAGCTCATCCGCGCCACCGCCGTTTCGATCGCGCGGTTCACGTCGTCGCTGTGCGCGCGGTCGATGGTGAAGGTGCCCCGCATCGACGACTCCTGCGCCTGGGCCGCGGCGGGGACCGCGAGCAGGGCGAGGAGCGGGAGCAGGAGCATTCGGGTGCGTTGACGGCGCATGGGACTGCCTCCAAGATGCAGGGGATGGCGTGGTGCCGCGGGAGATGCCGGCGCGCGAGGTGGGCGCCGGAGGGCCTGTAGGAGTGCGCGCCAATCTAAGCGGCACCCGGCCCGCGCGGTAGGGCGGCGGAAAACCTTGTTCCGCCCCGGTTTACCCTTCGCCGCGCCGTGTGGTTCCCTGAAACCGCCCCTCCCGCCGGGGCGTACGGCACACCACGCCGCGAGGCCCCGCCCGCGGCCGCCCGACCCATCGCCTCCGACCCCCATGGCAAGCGAATGCCCGGACCCGTCCGCGCCACCCGCATCCTGACCGACATCGACTCGCGCAGCTGGGAGCACCCGGCCGACCGCGCCGCGCTCAACGCGCTGCGCAAGGTGCCCGGCTTCGACGAGGTGCTGCGCAAGCTCTTCGGCATGTTCGGCGAGCGCCAGGTGCGGCTCGCCTTCCTGGCCAACGCGGTGCGCGTCTCGCCCACGCAGCACCCGCGGCTGCACGCGCTCTGGGCCGACGTGGGCCGCACCCTCGACGCACCCGCCGAGTACCCGCTGTACGTGACGCAGAACCCCACCTACAACGCCGCCGCGCTGGGGATGGACAAGCCCTTCGTGATGGTGCACAGCGAGATGGTGCACGACTTCCGCGACGAGGAGCTGCGCTTCGTGCTGGGGCACGAGCTGGGGCACGTGATGAGCGGTCACCAGCTCTACACCACCATGCTCATGCTGCTGGTGGCGCTGGCGCGCGGCAACTTCTCGGTGCTGGGGCTGGCGGCGCTCCCGGTGGTGCTGGCGCTGCTGGAGTGGAGCCGCAAGGCCGAGCTGAGCTGCGACCGCGCCGGGCTGCTGGCGGTGCAGGACGCGGAGCCGGGGCTGCGCACCATGCTGCAGTTCGCCGGCGGCACCTTCAGCGAGAACAACCTGGCGGCGTTCGTGGAGCAGGCCGAGGAGTACCGCGACAGCAGCGACCTGACGGACCAGGTGTTCAAGGTGCTGAACGTGCTCTGGGTCACGCACCCCTTCCCGGTGATCCGCGTGGCGGAGATGCGCACCTGGTTCGAGAGCGGCGCGTACGACCGCATCATGGCGGGCGAGTACCGCCGCCGCGGCGAGCCCGACACGCCCTACCGCGACGACGTGCAGGAGGCCGCAAAGTCTTACAAGGAAAGCGCTAAGGACACCTTCGGCCAGGCCGCCGACGCGGCGAGGAAGGTGGTGGATTCGTTCCGCTCGGGGTTCAACCGTCCATAGCGGCCACGACCTCAGCCGATCCCAGATCGGACCTTGCAAAACGGTGTGGAACCGAGTTTGCGTGTGGCGTTCCGGGCGCGGACGGGCCGCGCCGCGTAAACCGCCGATCCGGAGAGCGGAACATGAACAAGTCGGAGTTCATCGATGCGGTGGCCGAGAAGGCCGAGCTCACCCGAGCCGCGGCGGCGCGCGTGGTGGATGCGATCTTCGACACCGCGTCGGGCGCCATCTCGGAGGCCGTCCACGCCGCGGGGTCGCTGTCCATCCCGGGGTTCGGGAAGTTCACCCGCCGCACCCGCGCCGCCCGCAGCGGCCGCAACCCGCGCACCGGCACCGAGATCAAGATCCCGGAGCGCACCACGGTGGGCTTCAGCGCGGGCCGCGGGCTGAAGGAGCAGCGCAGCACCTCGCGCCGCAAGAACCCGCTCGCCACGGCGGCCGGCGCCGCGGCGGGGGCGGCGGTGGGCGCGGCGGCCGCGCGGGCGGCCACCGGCGGGAGGAAGAGCAGCTCGGGCGGCTCGTCGTCGTCGGGCCGCGGCGGCTCGAAGAGCGGCGGTTCGAAGAGCTCGTCGGGCGGCTCGCGCAGCAGCGGCGGCGGCTCGAAGAGCAGCGCCGGATCGAAGAGCAACGGCGGCTCGAAGAGCAGCGCCGGATCGAAGAGCAGCGGCGGTTCGAAGAGCAGCGGCGGCTCGAAGAGCGGCGGATCGTCGGGCTCGAAGAGCGGCGGATCGTCGGGCTCGTAGAGCGGCGGATCGTCGGGCTCGAAGAGCGGCGGTGGATCGAAGAGCGGCGGCGGATCGTCCGGCGGCAGCTCGCGCAGCAGCGGCGGCTCGAAGAGCACCGGCTCGTCGGGTTCGAAGAGCAGCGGCGGCTCGAAGAGCGGCGGATCGTCGGGCGGCTCGAAGAGCGGCGGATCGTCGGGCTCGAAGAGCGGCGGATCCTCGGGCGGCTCGAAGAGCGGCGGCAGCCGCAGCGGCGGATCGTCGGGCTCGAAGAGCAGGTAAGGACCCGATCGCCCTCCGGCCCGGCAGGGCCGCACCGGTGCGCCGGTGTGGCCCCGCCGCCGTTTCCACGCGGCCCCATCCTCCGGATCTCTTGACGACCGGGGGAAGACGGTTTATTTTGCGGCTTTCCCGCACCCAGCGCGGACACTTCGCACGACCTCGCGGATCCCCCGGACCCACGCCATCGCGTCCCAGCTCCCGAGCTCTTTCCCCGGTCCAGAACGTTCCTGGAGACAACGCGTGGTCGAGATTCAGCTCGGCGAGAACGATCGCCTGGACTGGGCCCTCAAGCAGTTCCGCCGCCGGATGATCCGCTCGGGGCTGTACAAGGACATGCGCAGGAAGCGGTTCTACGAGAAGCCCAGCGAAGCGCGCAAGGCCAAGAGCAAGGCGGCGGTCCGCCGCCGCGCCAAGGACCGCCGCAACGCTGCCCGCCGCGCCGCCTGAACGCGCGCGCGGCTTTCCACAGTCGGTCGGTACGGCAGAGACACCGGCACCCCCGACGAACATCATCACACAGGGAGTACCGATGCGTACCACCGGCAAGGTCAAGTGGTTCAACGACGCCAAGGGCTTCGGGTTCATCACCCCCGACGACGGCTCCAAGGACTGCTTCGTGCACCACTCGGCCATCCAGGCCCAGGGCTTCCGCTCGCTCGCCGAGGGCGAGAGCGTGGAGTTCGACATCGTCGACGGGACCAAGGGCCCCGCGGCGGAGAACGTGACGCGGCTGGGCGCCTGAGCCCTCTCGCGTGACAGATCGAAGGGCGCCTCCGTTCGCGGGGGCGCCCTTCGTCGCGTCCGACACTTCCTGAAAAGCGTCTCACGCCGGATCCGGCAAAAGAGTGTGTCCGCAGATTACGCGACTATGCGACTGAAGTCGCCGCTACAACTGCACACAGTCCGCCTTCGCGGACTCCAACGACACGAGCTTTATTTCGGATCTTGTACCACACCAGGCACGGAGGAACGGAGAGATGCTACAGGCGCTCGCAGGCGGTGGAGCGCACCACCATCTCCTCCTGGCGGAAGCGGCGCTCCAGCTCGGCTCGGTAATCGCGCCACCACGCCCGGTCCTGGCGCTCCGCCATCACCTCGGCGACCACGATCTCGTCGCGGTCCTCCCCGCCGTCGTCGTCCTTCCAGATCCCCACCGCGGGCGAGCGGGCGTAGAAGGTGACGCCGCCGAAGCGCTCGGCCAACTCGCGGCGCACCCGCGCGAACTCGGCGGGCGGGAAGGGCTCGCCCTGGTTGTCGCGGAGCGGCAGGAGGATCTGGACCAGGTACACGGCAGTCTTCGGCAGACGCGGAGCGGCCCCGCGGCGGACGCCGCGGGGCCGGCGGGCCCTCAGGCGTGGATCTCCAGCAGCACGGGGTCGGAGAGGCCCACCTCGCGCGTGCTGGTCACCCGCTGCACCACGCGGCGGAACCAGCCCGGGTCGCGCGGCGCGCCGCCGTTCTGCATTACGGTGCGGGCGAGCGCGATCACGTCGGAGTTGCGCATCCGCAGGCACCCGTGCGACTCGGCCTCGCCCAGCGAGTCGACCTCGTGGGTGCCGTGAATGTACAGGTCCGGGTCCTTGAAGAAGAGCTTCACCCGGCCCATGGGGTTGCGCGGGTCGCCGGGCGCGCGCGGCCGCCGCCCGCGGGCCCAGCGCGCGTCGGGCGGCACCCAGCGCGGGTTCCACACCAGGTGGCGGATGCGGTAGCGCCCCGCCGGCGTCGGGTGCCGGCGCTGCCCGATGGCCACCGGATAGCTCCCCACCTGCTCGCCGTCCTTCATCACGTAGATGACGCGCTCGGAGAGGTCCACCGAGAGGTAGAACGACTCGCCGGCCACGCGCGCCGGCCCGTCGTCCGCGGCGCGCGCGGGGGCCGCCGCCGCGCCGAGCGAGACCATCACCCCCACCGCCGCAAGCAGACCACGTTTCCGCATAGATCCATCTCCCGCAACGGGTTACGCCTACGCCAGGACCCGCCGGGAGTGAAAGGATCGTGCCAGACACCTGGTGCTCGAGGGAGATTCGGGGAGCGGGAAGGGGTTTTCCAAACCCCTTCCGTTGCTTACTTTAGAGCTCCTCCATCTCGTTTTCCGTCTTTCCTGCCCCCGGCGGGACCCGCCCTCACCGCTGCCCGCGCCCGTGCGCCCGACCCTGGCCGCCGAAGAGCACGACCGCATCCCCGCGCTGGACGGCCTGCGCGGGATCGCCGTGCTGCTGGTGATGGTCTACCACTTCTCCGCCGCCTGGCCCTTCTCGACGGCGCTGGTCGACGCGGCGTACGCGCGGGCGTCGGCCGTCGGCTGGGTGGGGGTGGACCTGTTCTTCGTCCTCTCCGGCTTCCTGATCACCGGGATCCTGTACGACAGCCGCGAGCGCGCGGGGTACTTCACCAGCTTCTACGCGCGGCGCTTCCTGCGGATCTTCCCGCTCTACTACGCGTTCGTGCTGCTGGTGCTGCCGCTCTGCGCGCGGCTGATCGCCTCGAATCCCGCGAACGTGCTGGCGGCCTTCGGCGCCAGCCGCGAATGGTACCTGGGGTACGCGGTCAACTTCATGGTGGCGCTCCATGGGTGGAAGTCGACGGTGCTCCAGACGGCGCACCTCTGGTCGCTCGCCGTGGAGGAGCAGTTCTACCTCCTCTGGCCGCCGCTGGTGCTCCTCCTCTCCCGGCGCGCGCTGATCCGCACCTCGGCGGTGCTGGTGGCGATCGCGCTGGCGGCGCGCGTGGCGCTGCGGCTGGGCGGGGGCGGCGAGGTGGCGACCTACGTCCTTCCCTTCACGCGGATGGACGCGCTGCTGCTGGGGGCGCTGGTCGCGCTGGCGGTGCGGGAGATGGGGAGCGTGGCGCCGCTCGCCCGCCATGCGCCGCGGGTGCTGGCGGCGTCGGGCGTGGTCGCCGCGGCCACGCTCGCGTCGGCGCCGGCGCGGATGAGCTGGGCGTCGCCGTGGGTGCAGACGATCGGGCTCACGGCCATCGCCGTGTTCTTCGCGGCGCTGCTGGTGACCGCGGTCGCGGCGCCCGAGGCGTCGCGGTGGGGGCGGGTGCTGCGCGCGCCGTCGCTGCGCACCTTCGGCAAGTACAGCTACGCGCTCTACATCTTCCACCCGCTGGTGGTGGCGGTGCTGCAGGCGAACGGCTGGGGCGCGGACCGCTTCGCGGCGCTCGGCGTGGGCGCGCAGGTCGGCGTGCACCTGATGTTCACGGCCTTCGCCACCCTGGTGTCGCTCGGCGTGGCGTGGCTGAGCTGGCACCTGATGGAGAAGCACTTCCTCAAGCTCAAGCACCGCTTCGCCACGCGCCCGAAGGCCGCCGAACCGGAGCTGGTGCCCGTCGCGGGCACCGCGGCCCCGGCGCTGTAGTCCCCTCCTTCTCTCCGCGTCTCCGCGTCCCGTCTCCGAGGGTCGATTACAGATCCTTCGGACCGCCGGCTACGTCGCTGCCGACGTTCGGGCGCGGCCGTCCCGAGGCTCAGGATCAACTGACGGCTGATGCCGCGACGGACGCGGTTCATACCCGGGATCGGCGACTCGTCCCCGCACAGGAACCGCCGCGAACGACGGTGCGTTTCAGACGAAGGAACGAACCACCCGGGAGGAACACGTGCGGATCGGGATCGTGGGAGCGGGCCTGAGCGGCCTGGTGACGGCGAAGACCTTCCTGGAGGAGGGGTTCGAGGTCGCCGTCTTCGAGCAGGAGGACGAGCTGGGCGGAGTGTGGGCGCGCTCGCGCCGCTACCCCGGGCTGGCGACGCAGAACCCGCGCGACACGTACGCCTTCTCGGACTTCCCGATGCCGCGCTCGTATCCGGACTGGCCCTCGGGCGAGCAGGTGCAGGCGTACCTGGCTGCGTACGCGGACCGCTTCGGCGTGACGCCCAACCTGCGGCTGGAGACGCGGGTGGCGCGCGCCGAGCCGATCGCAGGCCGCCGCGCGGGCTGGCGCCTGCACGTGGCCGCCGCGGACGGGCGCGAGGAGGCGCACGAGGTCGACTGGCTGGTGGTGTGCAACGGGGTCTTCAGCGCGCCCTTCGTCCCCGAGGTCCCCGGCCGCGCCGAGTTCGAGGCCGCGGGCGGGCGCGTGCTGCACTCCACGGAAGTGCGGTCGGCGGACGAGCTGGCGGGGAAGCGCGTGGTGGTGGCGGGCTTCGCCAAGTCCGCGGCGGACGCGGCGGTGGCGGCGGCCGGCGCGGCGGCCGCGGTGACCCTGGTGCACCGCCGCGCGCTCTGGAAGATGCCGAAGTACTTCTTCGGCCGCCTGCACCTGAAGTACGTGCTGACCACGCGCTTCAGCGAGGCGCTCTTCCGCTACCGCCGCCTGGCGGGGTTCGAGCGCTTCCTGCACACGGCCGGCCGGCCGCTGGTGTGGCTCTTCTGGCGGGGGATCGAGCGGCACCTGCGCCACGCCTTCGCGCTCGACGCGCACGGGCTGGTGCCGGACGAGCCGATCGAGCGGCTGGTGGGGTGCGGGCTGAGCCTGGCCTCGGGCGGCTTCTACGAGCGCGTGGCCGACGGGTCGATCGGCGTGCGCCGCGGCGCGGTGGCGCGGATGGAGGCGGGGGGCGTGGTGCTGGACGACGGCACGCCGCTGTACGCCGACCTGGTGGTCTTCGGCACCGGCTTCCGGCAGGAGACGCCCTTCCTCCCCGCGGCGGTGATGGCGCGGGTGCGGGGGGAGGACGGGAACTTCCGCCTGCACCGCAACATCGTGCCGACGGAGGTGCCGCGGCTGGCGTTCGTCGGCTACAACGCGAGCCTCTACTCGCAGCTCACCTCGGAGATCGGCGCGCGCTGGCTGGTGGAGCACGTGCAGGGCCGCATCGCCCTCCCCACCACCGCCGAGATGCGCAGCGAGATCGAGGCGCGGCTGGACTGGCTGCGGGCGGAGCGCCCCAACCACCTCGCGTCGGGCACCTGCGTGGTGCCCTTCAACTTCCACTACCTCAACGACCTGCTGCGCGACATGGGCGCGCGCACCTGGCGCTCGCGCAACCGGCTGCGAGAGTACCTGATGCCGGTCGACCCCGCCCTGTACGCGGACCTGGGCGCCGAGCTGGCGGCGAAGCGCGCGCGCCGCGCCACCCCGCGGGAGCCGGCCATGGCAGGCACGGAGGCGCGGAGGGGGTGGACGATCCCTCTCCGCGCCTCCGTGCCGCCGTGAGAAACTCCGATCAGTTGTAACGGCCGCGCCCACGATCGCTGTCGCGGTCGACGTGCACGCTCACGTGGCCGCTGCGGCTGATGCGGCAGGTGCCGTCGGAGCGGCCGGCGCGCCAGCCGAGCTCGATGTTGCTCCCGCGGCGCCCGCGCGACCAGGTGTTCACGTTGCTGGAGCGGGTGCCGAGGCGCGAGGCCACCGCCGCGCGGCAGCGCATCTCCGGGCTCCCGAGCCTGCGGTCCCAGCCGCCGTCCCGGTCCCAGTCGCCGTCCCGGTCCCGGTCCCGATCCCGATCCCAGTCGCCCGTCCGCCCGCGCCACGTGTCGAGGATGCCGCCGCCGCGCCCGCGGCCGACCTCGAAATCGGCGCGGCAGCCGTTCGACACCCAGATCCCGGTGCGGGTGGTGCCCCAGGTGCGCCCCTCGCGGCAGGACGCGTCGCCGAGCCGCCGCACCAGCCTCACCCCGCCGTAGGTGTCGGTGCGGCAGAGCCGCTCGCGGTAGTCCCGGGACTCGCAGCGGACCCGGTGCACCTGCGCCTCGGCCGGGCGCGCGCCCAGGGCGAGGAGCGCCGCGGCCGCCAACAGGAAAGCCTTCTTCTGCATGCTGACCTCCAGGTGGGAAATCGTAGATCCGGCGGCCGTGGGCGCGGAATGCCGTCCTCGCCGCCTGGCCTTCCACCAAGCATCCGGGGTGCCCCGAGCGATGTCGTTGCGCGGCAATCACATAGCATTTTCGCATCCTTCCCTCCTGTACCCGGCCGTGGACAACGGAGGGCGGCGCGGGAGGTCGCTCGCGCGCTTGCCGGCCGCCGTGGCGCACCGGTAGCTTTCAGCTTCCCGGTCCGCCGAAACGCCGCGCGCCGCAGCCTCCGATGCACCCGCTCCGCACCCCCGGCCGCCTCCTCCGCCTCACCCTCTCGCTCGCCGCGCTGACCCTTGCCTGCGCGTGCGACGGCCGCTCGCAGTCCACGCACGCGCACCCGCCCGCGGCGCCCGCGGGGGTCGACTGGTCGCGGGTGAGCGCGCGCGACCTGGACGTGGCCTCGGTGTTCCTGGTGGCGCGCGACCGGGGGGTGCGCGCGGCGCTCGACTCGCTCCAGGTGCTGGCGCGCGCGGACTCGCAGCTCGAGCTGATGGGGCACCAGGTGGCGCACGGGCTCGGCCGCTACGCCGTGGCCCGGCGCGGCTACGACGCCGCGGTGTTCGCCGAGTGCCGGCCCACCTTCTTCTCCGGCTGCTACCACGGGGTGCTGGAGGGATGGCTCGCCGGCCACCCCGGCGCCGACGCGGCCTCGCTGCGCGGCCTCTGCGCCTCGCCCGCGATGTCGCGGCTCCCGCCCTACGCCTTCCGCGAGTGCGCGCACGGGCTGGGGCACGGCCTCGCCGGGATGCACCAGCACGACCTGTTCGCCGCGCTCCCGGACTGCGACGTGGCGCTCCGCGGCGAGCTGGCGCGGCGCGAGTGCTACGACGGCGTGTTCATGGAGAACGTGGTGCACGGCATGGGCACCACCGCCTTCGACGTCCGCGACGCCGCGGCGGCCCACCCGGCGCACGCGCGCGAAGGCCGCCGGATGCTGAAGGCAAACGACCCCGCCTTCCCCTGCGACAGCGTGAGCGCGGCGCACGCGCCGTCGTGCTGGGCCTACCAGCCGGTGGTCTTCTTCGACGCCTTCCACGGCGACATGGAGCGCATCCAGCGCGCCTGCGACGCGGCGCCGGCGGGGTCGGTGGGGGCGTGCTGGCGTGGGATCGGGAAGCAGACGCTGGGGAGGATGCCGGAGCGCCCCGACTCGGTGGTGCGCATCTGCGGCCGCGCCCCGGGCGGGCACTCGGCCGACTGCGTGACGGGGATGGTGGAGTTCTACGTGGACCAGGAATGGAAGCCGGACGCCGCGCTCGCGTTCTGCGCCCGCGTTCCCGCGCCGATGCGGGACGCCTGCCACCGCGCGGTGGGCGAGCGCGTGGCCTGGATCGACCCCGCGCCCGCCGCCATCCGCGCCGCCTGCGCCGGGAACGCCGTCTGCGTGCGCGCCGCCGAGGCCGAGCACGCCGGCGACCCGGCAAGAGATTAAAAGCGTCTCACGCAGAGACGCAGAGGCACGGAGAGCGCCTCTCTGCGTCTCCTGGGATCTTGACGCCGATTGTTGATGTCATAAAATTGACACACCCCATCGCCGTTCCTCCTTCTCCCGGACAGATACGCGTTACCTACCTTTGCCGCCCCGCTCTCGCGCTTGATGTCAAAAAAACGACACATCGCGAAGGTGCCCGTCTTCGAACCCCAACCGGACCGTGAAACCGATGCTTCACAGCCGATCCCGTACCCCGATGCGCGCGTGGTGCCTCGTGGCGGCGCTCGCGGCCGCCCTGCCCGCGGGCGCGCAGCAGCGCAGCGCGGCGCCGCACGCGCCACCCGCCGAGCTCGACGCCTACATCCGCCAGACGGTGCGAGACTGGGGGCTGCCCGGGGTCGCCGTGGCGGCCGTGCGCGGCGACTCCGTCCTTTTCGCGCGGGGCTACGGGGTGCGCGAGATCGGCGGCCACGACCCGGTCGACGAGCACACCGCGTTCGACGCGGCGTCGCTCACCAAGTCGTTCACCGCCACCGTCATCGCCATGCTGGTCGACGAGGGCCGCATGCGCTGGGACGCGCCGGTGCGGACGTACCTTCCCGGGCTCGAATTCTCCGATCCGTACCTGACGGCGAACGTCACGATGCGAGACCTGCTCTCGCACCGCACCGGGCTCCGCGCGTCGAACGCGATGTGGAGGGCCACGGGGATCTCACGCGACGAGGTCCTGCGCCGGGTGCGGTACATCCCGGTGCAGAGCCCGTTCCGGACGGCGCTCGTCTACTCCAACGTCGGCTACACGATCGCGGGCGAGGCCTCGGCGCGGGCCGCGGGCCAGCCGTGGGAGGCGCTGGTGCGGACACGCATCCTGGACCCGCTGGGAATGCGCGACAGCTTCATGTGGTCGGAGTGGGCCGCGCACGCGGGGCGTGACGCGAACGTCGCCTCCGCGCACACCATCCTCGGCGGCGTGCACCAGGTGGTCGACCGGCGCGACGGCACCGCCGAGCGCGACGGGCGGAACGGCACCGCGCCGGCGGGGTCGGTGCAGTCCTCCGCCTGGGACCTCGCCCGCTGGATGCGCTTCCACCTCACCGGGGGCCGCGTCGACGGGCGGAAGCTGGTGAGCGACTCCGCGCTGGGCGAGACGCACTCACCCCAGCTCGTCGTGCCGACCACGCCCGCGTTCCGCCAGTCCCGCGCGCTCCGCTACTTCGCGGCGTACGGGATGGGGTGGCAGGTGTGGGACTACCGCGGGCACCCGGAGCTCTGGCACTCCGGGAGCGGGAACGGCCAGCTCGCGTACATGGCGCTGCTGCCGAACGACAGCCTCGGCGTGGTGGTGCTCGTCAACAGCTGGCGCGCGCCCTACATCCACGGCGCCATCGCCGGGCGGATCCTGGACTACTATCTCGGCGAGCCGTGGCACGACGACGGCGGCGAGGCGCTCCGCGCCGACTCCGCGGCCAGGGCGCGCGCCGCGACGGCGGCCGTCCCCGACCCTCCGCCGGGGCGCATGGCGCGGCCGCTCGCCGCGTACGCCGGCGTCTACACCGACCCGCTGCACGGAGAGATGACGGTGCGCGCGGAGGGCGGCCGGCTGGTGCTCCAGGTCGCGCACGGCCAGGCCGTCGATCTCCATCCCGTGGCCGGCGACACCGCGCGGGCCCGCTGGCGAACGCCTCTCTTCGACGCACAATACCGCGGCCAGGCGGTCTTCGCTCCAGCGACGGGTCGCGTGCGGTCGCTGACGCTCCCCGTCGGGCGCGACACGGTTCGCGCGACCCGGCCCTGAGCGGTCTCACGCAGGGACGCGGAGACGCAGAGAGAACCGCCGAGCCTCTCCGCGACTCTGCGTCTCTGCGTGAGACGCTTTTCATCAGGCTTGATTCAGGGGCACCGAGGCGCTGGAGCCCTGCACGCGCCGGCGCGCGGAGGCCAGCGCGGCGTGCAGCTTCGCCTCGAGCACCGACATCGGCGGGAGCTCGGTGAGGTACTCCGCCACGCGGATGCCGCTCTTCTCGAGCTGCAGCAGCTCCACGTGGTCCTCGGACTTGCCGGCGCAGAGGATCAGGCCGAGCGGCGGCTCCTCCCCCGCGCGCTGCTCGTGCTTCTCCAGCCAGCGCAGGTAGAGCTCCATCTGCCCTTTGTACGCCGCCCGGAAGCGCCCCAGCTTCAGGTCGATGGCGATCAGCCGCCGCAGCCGCCGGTGGAAGAAGAGCAGGTCGAGCCGGTAGTCGATCCCGTCCACCGTCATCCGCTTCTGCCGCGCGACGAAGGCGAAGTCGCTCCCCAGCTCGGCGATGAAGCGCTCCATCTCCCGCAGGATCGCCTCCTCCAGGTCGCGCTCGTCGAAGCCGCCCTTCAGCCCCAGGAAGTCCAGCACGTACTCGTCGCGGAACACCAGCTCCGCGCTCATCCGGTCCTCGTCGCGCAGCGCCTCCAACTCGCGCACCGCCAGCTCCTCCGGCTGCCGCGAGATGCCGGTGCGCTCGAACAGCATCCCATCGATCTTCCGGCGCAGCGTGCGCACGCTCCAGTGCTCGGTGGCGCACATCTGCGCGTAGAACTCGCGGCGGAGCGGATCTGCAACCGTAAGCAGCTCAACCACATGCGACCAGGACAATTGTCTCGACAGTGTCGAGACAATTGCTCCGGAGGGGAACGACTCGGCGAACTGGACCATCTTGAACAGGTTGGGCCGCGAGAAACCGGACCCGTACTCGGCGGTGAGCTGCGCCGCCAGCCGCTCCACCACCTGCTTGCCGTACTCCGCACGGTCGTCACCCAGCACCTCGCGGCGGATGCGCTCGCCGATGCTCCAGTAGGTCACCACCATCGCCGAGTTCACCGCGCGCGCCGTCTGCAGGCGGGCGTCGTCGATCAGCGAGCGAACGTCGTCGAGCAGGGCGGGCGCGAGCGACACGAGCACCACCGCGGTGTCGGGCGCGAGCTTGACGCGGCGCGGGGCGGCGGGGACGGGCTGCTTCGCTCCCCTGGTCTTCTTCTCCTGCGTGCTCATGATGGACTCCGGAACGGCACCCGAAGGCCCGAGGGGAATGGCCGACCCAGCGCCAGGGCACATACGGCGCGCGGGTCGGGGCCAGGCGACGGGCTCGGGTGCACCGTGGCTCGGGGGTGAACGCGAGCGGCCGGCACTCCGAGGGCTCGAAGTGCCGGCCGGCCCGGGCTCAAAGGATGATGTGGTCTTCCGGGAGCTGCGCCGCTCAGAACGGGAGGTCGTCGTCGTCCTCGAGCGGCGGGGCCTGGAAGTCGTCGTAGTCGCTGCCGCCCTTCCCGCCACCGCCGCCGCCCGCGCGCGCCCCCGACGCGGCCGGGCGCGAGCCGCCGCGGTCCCAGTCGCCCCCGCCGCCGCCGTCGCCCCGGCTCCCCAGGAGCACCACCTCGCGCGCCCGGATCTCGGTGGTGTACTTGGTGACCCCGTCCTTGTCCTGGTACTGGCGGTACTCGATCTCGCCCTCCACGTAGATCCGGTCGCCCTTCTTCACGTAGCGCTCGATGATCTCCACCAGCCTCTCCCACGCCACGATCCGGTGCCACTCCGTCTTCTCCTGCTGCTGCCCGCTCTTGTCGTTCCAGCGGCGGCTGGTGGCGACCGAGAACTGGGCCACCCGCGCACCATTGGGGATGGTGCGGATCTCGGGGTCCTGGCCCACGTTCCCGATCAGCATCGCCTTGTTGAGGCTCCGTGCCACGTCTCTCCTCCTCTTGTAGACACAAATGAACAAAGTGGACAACGGGATGGCGCATTATTACCGCGCCGCGTCCGCTGCGTCAAGATCCTTCTTTCACACCCGCAGGCGCATCACGAGCGCGTCCTCGGTGGGATGGGCATAATACGACCTTCGGCGCCCGACCACCACGAAGCCACGGTCGCGGTAGATGGACTGCGCGCCGCGGTTGGACTCGCGCACCTCCAGGAAGCACTCGTGGGCGCCGCGCGCCTTCACCCGCTCGACCACCGCGTCCACCAGCGCGCCGCCGATCCCGCGGCCGCGGAACGCATCGGCCACGGCCACGTTCCCCAGCTCACTCTGGTCGATCACCGTCCAGCAGGCGGCGTACCCCGCCACCGCGCCCTCGAGCTCGGCCACGAAGAGGTCGGTGTCGGTGCGCCGCATCAGCCCGCGGAAGGTGGGCTCCTTCCAGGGGGTGGAGAAGCAGGCGTTCTCGATCGCCATCACCTCCGGCAGGTCGCCCTCCACCAGCGGGCGGACGCGGAAGTCGGGGTCGGCGAGGAGGCCGAAGGGCGAGTCGGGGTCCAGGCGCGCCATCACCCCGCCCGCGCCGCGGCGATGCGCTCCGCCCCCGAGGCGCGCAGGTAGTCCGGCTCCCACGCCGAGGGTAGGGCGACGCGGCCTCGCTCCGGGTCCGTCCACGCCAGCCAGAGGAGCCCGGCGGCCGGCGGCTCGTCCGCCGCCGGGAGGACGGCGCCCGCGCCGAACGCCGCCTCCAGCTCCGCCGCGTGCAGCGCCGCTCCGTCGCCGGCGAAGCGTGGGGACCCGGCCCGCACGCAGTCGATGAGCGCGTCGACGGAGAGGATGGTGGGCGCGAGCAGCTCGCGGACGCCACCGTCCGCGAAGTCCCAGCAGCCGGCGAACACCTCGCGGTTGCGCGCGTCGAACAGGGCGCAGACGGGGCGGGCCTCGCGGCGGTGCGCCGCGGCGGTGGCGAGGAGGCCGGAGAAGGCGAAGAAGGGCACCCCCAGCGCGCGCACGACCGCCTTCGCCGTGGCGGCGGCGATGCGGAGGCCGGTGAACGAGCCGGGGCCGCCGGCGGCGACCACCGCGGCCAGGTCGCGCGGGACGAGCCCGGCGGCGCGCACCGCCTCGTCCACCGCGGGCATCAGCAGCGACGAGGCGCCGGCGGCGGACGGCAGCACGCGCTCGGCGACGACCCTTCCGTCCACGCCGACGGCGACGGAACCGCCGGCGGTGGAGCTGTCGAGGGCGAGGACGGGGCCGCAGAGGGTCACGGCGCGCTCCCCGGCAGCGGCGGGAGCGGGGGCGGATCGCCGACGGGACGCACGGCGACGCGGCGGGAGGCGGGGTCGCCGAGGTCCTCGATCTCCACCTCCCAGCGGGGCTCGGGGAGGAGGGCCTCGGCGCGGTCGGGCCACTCGATGAGGACGAGGTCGCCGGGGGCGCCCAACTCGCTCCATCCCAGCTCCCACACCTCGTCGGGGCGCTCCAGGCGGTAGAGGTCCAGGTGCTGCACCCGGGTGCCG
The DNA here is from genome assembly GCA_045803205.1 of Longimicrobiaceae bacterium. Lineage (GTDB taxonomy): Bacteria > Gemmatimonadota > Gemmatimonadetes > Longimicrobiales > Longimicrobiaceae > Longimicrobium. The sequence continues at coordinate 11,999 of JBJMPM010000161.1, read as the reverse complement.
CGCGGCGTGTCGTAGGCGAAGACCAGGTTGAAGGTGGGCGAGGGGACGTCGCCCTCCACCCCGGCGCCGTGCGCGACGGCGCGAGCGAGCGTCGACTTCCCCGCCCCGAGGTCGCCGCGCAGCGCCAGCACCAGCGGCGTCCGCGCCTCCCGGCCGATGCTCTCGCCCCAGGCCACCAGCTTCGGCTCCGTCAGCTCCGAGTCCATCGCTCCTTCCGAGGATCGTGACGATCCGATGCTTTCCGTGGACCGATGCGAATGAAGAATTCGCGGCTTCGCGGCTACAACAGCACGGAGGTTTCAACCGCTCGGCGACCCAACAGCCGGTACGACCGCCGGCCAGGCTGTCCGCGCGCCGCCGCCTCGTTTCCCCGGGTTGGAAACCCGAGGCTACAACGGCCCGAAGTCCGCCTTCGCGGACTCGCCGCCGCCGCGCCATGGCACGAGAGCCACCGCTTTCGCAACCTCGGACGAGCAGTCCCCGGTGGCGCACGACACGGTTCCGGCCGCGAGTCCGCGAAGGCGGACTTCGGGCAGTTGTTGCCGCGAATTCATTCGCCCTTTGGCAACCCGCTTCACACCGTCGGACGCAGCCCGGCGGCCTGGCGGCGCTGGGCCTGGGTCGGCTTGGCGCCGTCGATCTCGGCCTTGAGCTCCAGGTACTGGTCGCGCAGCAGGGCGGCGAGCTCGAAGTCGAGCTGCGCGGCGGCGTTGCGCATGTCGTTCTCGATCTCCTTCAGCATCTCCTCCGGCGTCTTGCCGAAGGGGACCTTCCGCTCGCCCGCCTTCTTCGCCTTGGCGCTCGCCGGGAGCTCGTACTTCTGCGTGCGGGCGTCGGCCACGCGCGTCTGCAGCGCGATCTCGTCCACCGACTTGATGATGGTGGTGGGGATGATCCCGTGCTCGCGGTTGTACGCCTCCTGCACTACGCGGCGGCGGTTGGTCTCCTCGATCATCCGCGCCATCGAGCCGGTGATCCGGTCGGCGTAGAGGATCGCCTTCCCCTGCGCGTTGCGGGCGGCGCGGCCCACCGTCTGGATCAGCGAGCTGGCGGAGCGCAGGAAGCCCTCCTTGTCGGCGTCCAGGATCGCCACCAGCGAGACCTCGGGAAGGTCCAGCCCCTCGCGCAGCAGGTTGATCCCCACCAGCACGTCGAACTTCCCCAGCCGCAGCTCGCGCAGGATCTCCACCCGCTCGATGGAGTCGATGTCGCTGTGCAGGTAGCGCACGCGCACGCCCGCCTGCTGCAGGAAGTCGGTCAGGTCCTCCGACATCCGCTTGGTGAGGGTGGTCACCAGCACGCGCTCGCCCTTCTGCTCGCGGTCGCGGATCTCGGCCAGCAGGTCGTCCACCTGCCCCTTCACCGGGCGGATCACCACCTCGGGGTCGAGCAGCCCGGTGGGACGGATGATCTGCTCCACCACCACGCCGCCGCTCTTCGCCAGCTCGTACTCGCTCGGGGTGGCGGAGACGAACACCGCCTTCGGCACCATCCGCTCCCACTCCTCGAACCGGAGCGGGCGGTTGTCCAGCGCGCTGGGGAGGCGGAAGCCGTGCTCCACCAGGGTGAGCTTCCGCGCCCGGTCGCCGTTGTACATCCCCCCGATCTGGGGGACGGTCACGTGCGACTCGTCGACCACCACCAGGAAGTCCTCGGGGAAGTAGTCGAAGAGGCAGGCGGGGCGCTCGCCCTCGGCGCGGCCGGCGATGTGGCGGCTGTAGTTCTCGATCCCCGCGCAGGTGCCGATCTCCATCATCATCTCGATGTCGAAGTTCGTCCTGCTCTCCAGCCGCTGCGCCTCCAGCAGCTTCCCCGCGCCCAGCAGCTCCTTCAGCCGGCCGTTCAGCTCCTCGCGGATGCGGTGCACGGCGCGCTCGACCGTGCTCTTCTGGGTGACGAAGTGCGTGGCGGGGTAGATGGCCGTCTTCTTCATCGCGGCGATGGTGTCGCCGGTGAGCGGGTCGAAGCGGGAGATGCGCTCGATCTCGTCGCCCCAGAGCTCGATGCGGATCCCCTGCTCCTCGTAGGCGGGGAAGACCTCCACCGTGTCGCCGCGCACGCGGAAGTTGCCGCGCTCGAAGGCGGCGTCGTTGCGCGCGTACTGCACGTTCACCAGCGCCTCGAGGATCTTCTTCCGCCCGATCTGCTGCCCCACCTCCAGCACCACCATGAGCTGCCGGTACTCGCGCGGGTCGCCCAGGCCGTAGATGCAGGAGACGGAGGAGACGATGATCACGTCGTCGCGCTCCATCAGGGAGCTGGTGGCGCGCAGCCGCAGCTTCTCGATGTCCTCGTTGATCGACGAGTCCTTCTCGATGAAGGTGTCGCTGCTGGGGATGTACGCCTCGGGCTGGTAGTAGTCGTAGTAGCTGATGAAGTACTCGACGGCGTTCCTGGGGAAGAGCTGCTTGAGCTCGCCGTAGAGCTGCGCGGCGAGCGTCTTGTTGTGGCTCATCACCAGCGCCGGCCGCCCGTGGTTGGCGATCACGTGCGCCATGGTGAAGGTCTTCCCCGTCCCCGTGGCGCCGAGGAGCGTCTGGTAGCGGTCGCCCCGCTGCAGCGCCTCGGTGAGCTCGCCGATGGCGCGCGGCTGGTCGCCGGCCGGCTTGAAGGGTGAAACCAGTTCGAACGCCATGCTCCCGCTCGCTTTCTCCCCGCGTAGACGATTGTCGCGACGCTGTCGCGACAATTGCCCTGATACCCCGAAGAAATCCCGCAGTTCGGCCGCGCGGACCCGAACCGGGGAAGATGATGCAGGCTCCGGTCCGAAGCAAACCGGGGACAACGGCAACGGCGTCTCACGCAGAGACGCGGAGGCGCTGAGAGACGCGGTAGGGAAATCCCCGACGCAAGTTCTTCCAATGCCTGACGAGTGGTTCCCCACAAAAAACGTTCTATGTACGCGTGGGGATGAGGGGAGCTTCTCGACGGGAGGCGACGACGATGCAGGGGGATGGATCGAGAGCCAGGGCGGGCGCGCGCATCGTGCTGCCGGGGCACAGGGACACGGTGGCGCGGGTGGACGTTTCGGAGGTGCCGGTGCGCAGGCGGGTGGTGCGCACGCTGGTGCTCGCGGCGATGTGGGGGACGATCACGGCGGCGGTGTTCTTCATCACCATCTTCGACCCGTTCATGACCTCGATGCCGGCGTTCGTCGGTGCCGCGAGCGTGTACCGGAGCTGGCGGGGGCGCTACGAGCTGCACGCGTTCCAGGCGCACTGCCCGCGCTGCGGCACCGAGCTGAAGGTGAAGCCGAACGCGAAGGTGAGCGCGCCGCACCCGCTGGTGTGCTATTCCTGCCACCATCAACCGGAGCTGGTGTTCGCATGAGCGCATATACGTGGGCCGCACGGCCGAACGGACTGGTCTCGCACCGGGGCAACGGCGCGATGGAGGAGCTGCTGGAGGTGCTGCGCGGCGCCTGGGAGGTGGTCGCCTTCGCCTACCGGCTGCGCACCGGGCACGGCGTCAGAGGCGCTGGGTCCGCAGCGCGTTGAAGCCGCGCAGGGCGCGGGCGACGTACTCGTCGTCGTCCACCTCCTCTCCGGCCGCGCGCGCCCGGGCCCCCTCGCGGACCTCGCGGCGGAGGTTTGCGCGGATCAGCGGGACGAGCACCGCGAGATCGGTGGACGCGGGGCCGCCGCCGCCGGCGTAGGCCTCGAGGAAGCGGGCCGTCCGATCGGGGTCGAGGCCGCCGTCCGGGGCCTGGGCGAGCTCCCAGGTGGACCACGCGAGCTCGCTCTCCAGGCTGCCGACGCGGCCGTCGTCCCAGTCGATCAGCCCCATGAGCCGACCGCCCTCCACCAGCAGGTTGCCGCGGTAGAAGTCGCCATGGAGCGGCGCGCGCCGGACCGCCGGGTCGGCCGCGCGCTCCGCGAGGAAGCGGTCGAGATCGGGATCCGCCGGCTCCGCGATCCTGGCTTCGGCCGCTTCCAGCTCCGCGAAGTGGGCGTTGCGCGGACGCGGGCGCGCGCCGGGCCAGGCGGGGAGCACACGGTGGAGCCGCGCGAGCAGTCGCGCGGCTTCGTCGCGCTCGGACGCGTCGTCGCGGTCCAGGTGGCGCCCGGGAACGTGGTGGAAGACGGCGACGGGACGGCCTCCGTGCGCGAACACCCGCGACCCGTCGCGCGCCGCCAGCGGGGCGTTTGCCTCGGGAATCGCGACCGCCGCGTGCGCCGCAAGGCCGTACGCCCACTCCAGCTCCGCGAGCGTGCGCCAGGCGGGGCAGACGCGCGCAACAAGCTCACCGGCATCCGAGGCCAGCGCGAACACGTCGCACTCGTTGCCGCCCTCCAGCCGCCCCACGACCTCGGCGTCGATGCCGTAGCGGCGCCGAAGCTCGTCCAGGATCGGCTCTATCTTCATGGCTCCCGCTTCCGCAGATTCGGTGAACATCATCTCACACAGAGACGCAGAGACACGGAAGATGAGCGAGATCCGCGAGCGGCTGGAGGCGGCGGCGGAGGGGCTGACCTACACCAGCGAGAGCGACCGGCCGTTCGAGGCGTTCGAGCTGCCGGGTGGCGCCGCGGGGTGGCCGTACGGAGCGGAAGAATTCGCGCGGCGGATCGGCGCGCCGGCGGGGGCGCCGGTCCAGGAGCGGTCGCTCGCCCGCTTCTTCGCGCCCCACATCGAGAACACGGACCCCTACGACACGCAGACGCAGGCGCTCCGGCCGCGCTACGAGGCGCTCCGCGCGCTGCTGGAAAGCGGCCTGCGCGAGGTGCGGGTGTTCCGCGTGGGGCGCGTGGAGATCGACTGCTACGCCGTGGGCGCGGACGAGGCCGGGAACCTGGCCGGCCTGCGTACGGTGGCGGTGGAGACCTGAACCGCCCGACCAGGCGCCGAGGGCGGCTCCATCCATCTCCCTAAGTCTTTACGGCGCAGTCGATTGCGAAAAAATAGAGGCGCCGCGCCGTTACGCTTCCGGTACGTCGGAAAGGTTTGCCTGCTGGCCGAAAACGTATTAGATTGCAGTGCTGCGCGGGAGCTGCCCGCGCGATGCGCTCCCGCCTCCTCGCCGGGAGCGCGTTGAATTACGGCCCCCGCACCCCCCCGACAATGCGACCGACCTCGCTTCGCCTGGCCGCGGCCAGCGCGCTCGCGCTCGTCCTCGTGGCGTGCGCCGACACGGGCACCGAGCCCGCGGCCCCGCCCGCCGCCCGCTTCAACCACACGCCGGGCACCAGCCTGATCATCACCGAGTTCATGTCGAACCCCGCGGGGACCGACACGAACGGCGAGTGGTTCGAGATCCACAACCCCAGCTCCACCGACGTGGATCTCAACGGCTACCGCGTCGCCTCGAACGGAACGTTCTCGGCGGGCGTGCCGAGCGAGCGCTTCACCATCGGGACCTCGGTGGTCGTGCCCGCCGGCGGCTACGTGGTGCTGGGCAACAACGCCAACACGGCGACCAACGGCGGCGTGAGCCTGGCGTACGCCTACGCGCCCAGCGGGACCGGGGTGTCGATCACCCTGAACAACTCCGACACCGACTGGATCACGCTCAAGACGCCGACCGGCGAGCTGGTCGACTCGGTGGCGTACTCGGCCCGCTCGGGCACCACCATCGTGTCGCCGAGCTACACGCCGACCGACGCCACCTCGCGGGCGCTGATCGACCTCACGGCCGACAACACCGTCGCCGGAAGCTCGGCCTGGATCAACTCGGCGGCCACCTACGGCACCGGCGCCAACAAGGGCACTCCGGGCAGCCCGAACACCGGCGGCAGCGCGGCGGTGGTCACCGTGCGCGTCTCGTGGGTCACGCCCGGCACCACCTTCCGCGTGACGGCCACCGCGGTGGACAGCATCGGGAAGCCCGCGGCCACCAACTTCACCTGGTCGAGCGCCAATCCGTCCATCGCCACGGTCGATCCCGTCACCGGCGTGGCCACCGGCGTCTCGCTGGGCATCGCCACGCTCACCGCCACGGCCAGCAACGGCGTGAGCGGCAGCGCCCCGCTCTTCGTGGTGAACACGGGCGACGTGGCCAGCGTCTTCTTCCCGACCGACAACCCGACGCAGGTGCCGGCGGGGTACACCGTGCCGGTGTTCCCCAGCGTGCGGACCACGGCCAACGTGGCGCCGAGCCCGGTGCCGCCGCTGGCCTACTCCAGCTCCGACGCATCGGTCGCGACGGTGGACGGCCTGGGCTACATCACCGGGACGGGCGTGGGCACCGCGAAGATCCGCGCCACCGCGCCCAACGGCGTGTACGGCGAGTTCACCATGACGGTGATCCCGGCCACCGCGCCCACCAGCGCCATCTACCGCAACCACGTGGAGTTCGGCGCCCCCACCGGCGTGCCGGCGGGCGAGGTCGTGCTGAACAAGGCGCAGTTCGTGTCGGGGTACAACCCGGCGCGCGGCGGGCCCGACTGGGTGAGCTGGAACCTGAACGCCACGCAGTTCGGCGGCGCGCCGCGCTGCGACTGCTTCTCGGCCGACCAGACGCTGCCGGCCGACGTCTACCACGTGGTGGACTTCGACTACCGCAACAGCGGCTACAACCGCGGCCACATGGTGCAGAGCGAGAGCCGCACCACCACCGACCAGGAGAACGCCACCACCTTCCTCCTGACCAACATCCTGCCGCAGTCGGGCGACAACAACTCGGGCCCCTGGCTCGGGTTCGAGAACTACCTGAACGACCAGGCCCGGATCAACGGCAAGGAGGTCTACGTGATCGCCGGCGGCGAGTACGCCGCCACGCCGGGGACGCTGAAGGGCGAGGGGAAGGTCGCGATCCCCGACTACACCTGGAAGGTCGCGGTGATCATGGACGCCGGCGAGGGGCTGGCCGACGTGCACTCGGTGGCCGACCTGCAGGTGATCGCGGTCAAGATGCCGAACCTGACCACCCCGGGGCTGCCGGCGTCGGGGGTGGGGGCGACCTTCCGCACGACGCCGTGGCAGAGCTTCGAGGTCACCGTCGACCAGATCGAGCTGGCCACGGGGTACGACCTGCTGAACGCGCTCCCCAACCAGATCGAGATCCTGCTCGAGGGCAAGGACCGCGCGCCGGTGGCCGCCACCGACGGGCCGTACACGGGGATGGAGGGCGCGGCGGTGACGCTGAGCGGCGCCGCCAGCAGCGACCCGGACGGCGACGTGCTGACCTACGCCTGGGACTTCGGCGACGGGACCACGGGGACCGGGAAGACCCCGCAGCACACCTACGCCGACAACGGCAACTACGTGGTGACGCTCACGGTGAGCGACCCCGCGGGCGCCGAGGCGACCGCCACCACGTCGGTGACGGTGTTCAACGTGAACCCCACGGTGAACGCATTCAGCGGCGCGAGCATCCTGGCGCACCAGACGTACGCGGGCGGCGGCACCTTCACCGACCCGGGCGCGGACAGCTGGACCGCCACCGTGGACTACGGCGAGGGCGGCGGGGCCCAGCCGCTGGCGCTCAGCGGCAACGGCTTCAACCTGAGCCACACCTACGACCATGCCGGCACCTTCACCATCACGGTGACCGTCACGGACGACGACGGCGGCTCGGCGAGCAGGACGGCGACGGTGACGGTGACGAACGTCGCGCCGTCGGTGGCGGCCTTCGCGGGCGCCACGCTGCTGCCGCACGAGACCTACACCGCCTCGGGGAGCTTCACCGACCCGGGCCCGGACAGCTGGACCGCCACCGTGGACTACGGCGACGGCTCGGGGGCGCAGCCGCTGGCGCTCTCGGGGAAGAGCTTCTCGCTCAGCCACACCTACGCCGCGCCCGGCAGCTACACGGTGACGGTGACGGTGACGGACGACGGCGGGCTGTCGGGGACGCGCACCGCCACGGTGAAGGTGCTCACCCAGCAGCAGGCGCTCCAGGACCTGATGGTCCTGGTGAACCAGACCCTCCACGGAGGCGAGGCGCAGGCGCTCAACGCCATGCTCCACGCGGCGGTCGCGTCGGTGAACGCCGATCGTCCCGCGGCGGTGAACCAGATCGGCGCCTTCATCAACGCGGTGCAGGCGAAGGTGCTTTCGGGCGAGCTGACGCAGGCGGAGGGCGACACGCTCATCGCCGCCGCGCAGCGGATCATCGACAGCCTGGGAAGCTGACGGGCTGAACGGCGTCTCACGCGGAGCCGCGGAGAGAGACACGGGTCTCTCGCCGCGGCTCTGTTTTTGTCAGGGCGTCTCCGGGGCAGGGCGAATGAATTCGCTGCAACAACGACACGAAGTCCGCCTGCGCGGACTACCCGCCCCGGCGCGGCTGCAGCTCTCCGGCACGCGACGGAACTCTCATCAGCCGAAGTCCGTGGGCCTCGGTTGCAGTTAAGCCGGTCGCGTGCCCGATCATGGCGGCAGCACAGGAGGTGGGAGTCCGCGAAGGCGGACTTCGTGTTCCTGTTGCTGCGGATTTATCCGCCCGACCCCGCCACCTGGACGGCCGTGCGGGCGGCGGCGCGGACGACGTGGAGAAGGCTGGCGAAGCGCGGGTCCTTCGTCTTGCCGGCGCGATAGCGGGCGTAGATCTGCTGCGCGATGACGGCCACCTTGAAGAGGCCGTACGCATGGTGGAAGGCGATGCCGGAGAGGTCGCGGCCGGTCTTCTCGGCGTAGCGCTCGACCACGCCGCGGCGGTCGAGGTTTCCGGGAAGGTGCGTGATGCCGAACATCTTCAGCTCGGGCGGGTCGGCGGCCTCGGCCCAGTAGGCGAGGGTGGTGCCCAGGTCCATCAGCGGGTCGCCGAGCGTCGCCATCTCCCAGTCCAGCACCGCGCGGACGCGGGTGAGGGCCGCCGGGTCGAGGACGAGGTTGTCGTACTTGAAGTCGTTGTGGATGACCGCCGGCGCGGCCTCCGCCGGGAGGTGGGCGGCGAGCCAGGCGGCGGCCTCGTCCATCTCCGGCACCGCGTCCGTCGTCGACGCCTGCCAGCGGGCGGTCCATCCCTCCACCTGCCGGCGGACGTAGCCCTCGGGGCGGCCGAGCCCCTCCAGCCCCGCGGCGCGCCAGTCGACCGCGTGCAGCTCCGCCAGGGTGTCGACCGCGGCCAGGCAGACGCCGCGCATCGTCGCCTCGTCGAGGGCGACGCCGGCCGGCGGGCGGTCGCGCAGCACCACGCCAGTGACGCGCTCCATCAGGTAGAAGGGCACGCCGAGCACCGACGGGTCGTCGCAGCAGAGGAGGGGGCGCGGCACCTTCGGCCAGACGGGATGCAGCGCCGCGAGGATGCGGTGCTCACGCACCACGTCGTGCCCGCCGCGCACCTCGGCGCCGAAGGGCGGGCGCCGCAGCACCATCTCCCGCTCCCCCGCCGTGACGAGGTAGGTGAGGTTGGAAAAGCCGCGCGGGAACTGGCGGACCTCCACCTCGCCCGCGAGGCTCGGGAGACGGTCGTGGAGGTACGCGGCCAGCGCGGCGACGTCGAGCTCCTCGCCGGAACGCACCGGCGCGGCGGAATCCACGCCGGCTGCGGAATCGTCGCTCATGTCTGGTAGCAAAGTGCAAACGGAGGTGCGCGGTACAACGGAGATATCGGTGCGTTTGGGTGGGCTGATCCCGAGCGCCGACTACAGATCCTTCGGCCTGCCGACGTCTTCGCCGGCCGACGGTCAGGTGTGACCGGCCTCAGGATGACGTCTGGGGAGTCGCGTAGAAGCCGGAGCGCAGTCCGCGAAGGCGGACTTCGTGCCGTTCCAGCGGCGGGTTTCCAACCCGTCGCGGTTCCAACCCGTCGTGGTTCCAACCCGTCGCGGGTTTCCAACCCCGTCGGGCGGGCGCGGGAGCGCGCCCACCCGAATGGGGCGAAGCTACTGGCGGACGACCCGCTTGACCATGGCGCCGGCCTGGAGCGGGGCGCTGGGGCCCGCCACCTGGTTGATGATCGCCAGCTCCTCGATCGGGATGGTGGACGGATAGCGGCGCTGGAACTCGGCGAGCGTCATCGCCTGCGGGACGCGGACGATGCTCACGCGGTTGGGGCGCACGTTCAGCACCTGGGGATTGCTCTCGGGCCCGAAGCTGCCGATCACCTGCCGGAAAACCCCCTCGTACTGCCGGACGAGCTGCGCCGGGGTGTAGCCGAGCACCTGGTAGACGTGCCCGCCGTAGTCGATGAAGGCGACGATCCCGCCCACGATCCCCTGCTGCGTCTGCGCCTGGAAGTAGACCACCACCGCGGGGAGCCCGTTCACCGTGGTCTGCCCGCCCTGCCCCGCCTGCACCCCCTGCTGCGCGAAGAAGCGGTTGGCCGCCTCGCCCGCGCTGCGCGACTGCTCGGCGAGGGTGAGCTGCACGATGGCGTCCTGCCGCGGACTTCCGGCGGTGACGGCCTGCGGCAGGTTCTGCGTCTTCCACCCCTGCGGGAAGGCGACGTGGAAGCGCAGGTCCGGGTGCAGGAAGAGGTTCTGCTGGAAGTACCCCTGCCGCGGGTTCTCGCCGTACACCAGGCCGTTCAGCCGCTGCAGGTAGGGTGCGGCCTCCACGCGGGTGGCGCTGCCGGCCGGGACCTGCGCGGCGCGGCGCTCCACGTCGGCGATGCGCGCGGGCTCGCCGGGGTGCGAGGCCAGGTAGGTCGGCAGCGGGCTGCGGCCGGACTGGGCGCGCTCGGCCTCGGTCACGCGCTGCAGCGCCTCGAAGACGTGCGCCATCTCCCGCACGTCGTAGTGCTGCCCCAGCGAGTAGCGGAAGCCGAGGAGGTCCGCCTGGCGCTCGGCGTCGCGGCTGTAGCGGAGGAAGAGGAGCTGCAGGCCGGTGCCGGCGAGCCCGCCCAGGCCCTGGAGCTGCGGCACCAGCACGCTCCCCAGCCCCAGCCCGATCTGCGCGAGCTGCGCGCGGCTGATCATGGTGACCTGGTGCTTGGCGGTCACGTGCCCGATCTCGTGGCCGAGCACGCTGGCGAGCTCCGCCTCGCTCGTCATCAGGTTCATCATCCCGCGGGTGACGAAGATGTACCCGCCGGGGAGCGCGAAGGCGTTGGGGGTGGGATCGTCGACCACGCGGAAGGTCCACGGGAGATTGGGGCGCTCCGACGCGGCGGCGAGCGTGCCCCCGACCCGCTGTACGTACGCCTGCAGGGACGAGTCCGGCACCAGTCCGAGCTGCTGCGAGACCTGCATGGCCGACTGCTGCCCGAGCTGGATCTCCTGCGCCTCGGACACGAGCGAGAGCTGCGTGCGGCCCGTCACCGGGTTCCTCGCGCACGCCACCGCCGCGCTCCCGCCGATCAGCGCGGCCGCCACCCAGCGCCCTGCGTGGCTCCCCGTCGATTGGAATGTCATCGCGCCCTCCGTGTTGCCGTTTGGCGAGACGCAGGGCAAGAAGCGCTCCCGGCGAGCCCTCACCCTGGCGCTGCGCGCCGGTCTCTCTCCCAAACCACGGGAGAGGGACGGGCTCCCTTCGCTCGCGGCCTGTTCAACGGGCGCTCGGTTCCTGCTCGTATCACTTTCTTGTTCCCGCGCGATGGCGTATAGTTGGCGGTATCCCTTTCTTCCAATCACCCGTTCCAGGGAGGCCGCCATGAAGAAGCTGACGCTGAACGTGGAGGAGCTGAGGGTACAGTCGTTCGTCACCGACGACCCGGACGAGCTGAAGGGCACCGTGCAGGGGCAGGAGGGTGCGGCCCGGTCGCAGTTCCTCTCTCGCTGCTGCCAGACGGACGAGTTACAGTCGTGCCCGTACCGCTGCACGCCGTGAGCGGCGGGACCGGGTAAAGATCGCCTCACGCAGAGCCGCAGAGGCGCGGAGAGGGCCCGGCGGCTGCTCTCTCCGCCTCCGTGTATCTGCGTGAGGCGATCTTTTACTCCGCGAAGGCCTTGAGCACCTCGCGGGCGACGAGGGTCTTGTGGACCTCGTCGGGGCCGTCGTAGATGCGGGCGCCGCACTCGTGGCGGTACCAGAAGGAGAGGAGGAGGTCGTCCGTCATCCCCCGCGCGCCGTGCACCTGGATGGCGCGGTCGAGCACGCGCTGGAGGACGCCGGCCACGTAGAACTTGATCGTGCTGATCTGCACGCGCGCGGCACGGGCGCCGTGCGCGTCGATG
>JBJMPM010000350.1:0-3193 GCA_045803205.1 Longimicrobiaceae bacterium | reverse complement strand
CCGCCGCCGGGAGCGGGGGAAGCGGGGGGAGCGGGGGAAAGAAGACGGGGGGGACGGGGACGCGCCGCGGCGCCTCGGCCGGGGCGGCGGCGGCGGGAGACGCGACGGCCGGCGCGGCGGCCGGCTCCGGCGCGGGCTGCGGATCGTGGACGACGGCCTCGGGGGGAAGGACGCGGTCGATGTGCCGGGCGATGGCCTCCAGCGTGGTCATCTCCTCCAGCATCTCCACCAGGGAGAGGCGCACGCCCAGCCGCTTTTCGATCACCTGGATCGCCTGGAGGAGGAAGAGCGAGTCGAACCCGATCCGGAACAGGTCCACGCCGGGGTCGATCCGCGCCGCGTCGATCCCCGTCAGCTCGGCGGCGATCTCCGTGAGCCGGTCCAGCACCGCCTCCGCGCGGGTGCGGGGAGCCGCGCCGTGCGCCGCCGCCAGTCCGTTCTCCATCACGTCCGGTCCTTTCGGGGTTGATTCGACCGAAGCCGCCGCCCGCTCCTCCACCCTCTCCATCGGCGCCGCCGTCGCCGCCGTCTCCGCCGCCGCCGCCGCGGCCGGTCCCGCATCCTTCCGCGGCGGGCCCACCCAGTATCGCCTGCGCTCGAACGGGTAGGCGGGAAGCGGGACGCGGTGGCGCCGCTCGTCCGCGCCGAACGCCGCCCAGTCCACCGGCACCCCCGCCGCCCACGCCCCGCCCAGGGTCTCCAGCAGGAAGCGCAGGTCGTCCACGCGGTTGTGCGGGTGCCGCAGCGAGCTGAAGACGGCGGGGGGGCCGGCCGATTCGGCGGACGGGTGCTGCAGCGCCCACGCGCCCAGCGTCTGCCCGGGGCCCACCTCCAGCAGCGCCCACTCCGGCTCCCGGCGCAGCGTCGCGATGCCGTCGGCGAAGCGGACGGTGCCGCACAGGTGGCGCGCCCAGTACGCGGGCGACCGGGCCTCCTCGTCCGTGATCCACGTCCCCGTCACGTCCGAGACGAAGGGGATCTCCGGCGCGCGCAGGTCGAAGCCGGCGACCAGCCGCTCCAGCTCCTCCGCCACGGGCGCCATGGCGCGCGAGTGGAAGGCGTGCCCGGCCACCAGGCGGCGGCTGACCGTCCCCCGCTCCGCCAGCGCCGCCTCGAACGCAGAGATCTCCTCCACGGGACCCGCGACGACGCAGCTCTCCGTCGTGTTCACCGCCGCCAGGTCCAGCCCCGGCGGGAGGATCTCCCGCAGCACCGCCTCGCCCAGGGGAACGGCCAGCATGGCGCCCGCGGGGAGCGCGCCGATCAGCTTCGCGCGGAGGGCGACCAGGCGGAGCGCGTCCTCCAGGCGAAGGACGCCCGCCACGCAGGCCGCCACGTACTCGCCCAGCGAGTGCCCCAGCATCCCCCGCGGCGTCACCCCCCAGCTCATCCACAGCCGCGCCAGCGCGTACTCCGTCACGAAGACGGCGGGCTGGGCCAGCCGCGTGTCGTCCAGCGGCGACGCGCCGGACGAGTCCCCGCCGCGTCCCAGGAGCCTGCGCAGCTCCCATCCCCCGCCCCGCGGCCCGCCCTCCGCCGGGAAGAGCGCCTCGCGCAGGTCCTCGCCCAGGACGGGGCGCAGCAGGTCGCAGCACTCGTCCACCGCGCCCTGGAAGACGGGCTCGGCGTCGTAGAGGCCGCGCCCCATGTCCACGTGGTGCATCCCCAGGCCGGGGAAGAGGAAGGCGGCCGGGCGCTCGTTCCGCGGCACGGGCGCGGAGGCGCGGAGGGCGGCCTCGCGCAGCCGGGCGGCGCCCTCCGCCGCGTCGCCGCAGACCACGGCCAGGCGGTGCTCCAGCTCGCGCCGCCCCGTCCGCAGCGTGTACGCGGCGTCCGCCAGCGGCGCCGCATCGCCCTCCAGGTACTCGGCCAGGTTGCGCGCCGCCGCCGCCAGCGCCGTCGGCGTCTTCGCGGAGAGGACGAGGAGCTGCGCGCCGCGCGAGGGGCCGGAGGGCCGGCGCGGGGGCGCCTCCTCCAGTACCACGTGCGCGTTGGTCCCCCCGATGCCGAAGGAGGAGACCCCCGCCCGGCGCGGCGCGCCGTCCGCCGTCCAGGGGCGGAGCGCGGTGTTGACGAAGAGGCGCCCGCCCAGCGCCTCCAGCCCGGGGTGCGGCACGGCGCAGCTCAGCGACGGCGGGATCTGGCCGTGCTTCAGCGCCAGCACCGTCTTGATGAGCGCCGCCACCCCCGCCGCCGCGTCCAGGTGCCCCAGGTTGGTCTTCACCGAGCCGAGGGCGCAGGGAGACCCCCCTCTCGCCGCCCGGCCCAGCACCTCGCCCAGCGCCTTGATCTCGATGGCGTCGCCCAGCGGGGTGCCGCTGCCGTGCGCCTCCACGTATTGCAGCGAGCCGGCGTCCACCCCCGCCACGGCCAGCGCCTCGGAGATCACCCGCGCCTGCCCCTCCACGCTGGGTGCCGTGTATCCCACCTTCTGCGCACCGTCGTTGTTGATGGCGCTGCCGCGGATGACGGCGTGGATGGTGTCGCCCTCGGCCAGCGCGTCGGCCAGGCGCCGCAGCGCCACCAGCCCCACCCCCTGTCCGCCCACCGTCCCCCGGGCGTCGGCGTCGAAGGCCCGCACGTGCCCGTCGGGAGAGGCGATCCCGCCGGGGGTGTACAGGTACCCTCCCCTGAGCGGCGGCCGGGCCGAGACGCCCCCGGCCAGCGCCAGGTCGCACTCGCCGGTGGCCAAGCTCTGGCACGCCAGGTGGACGGCGACGAGCGAGGTGGAGCAGGCGGTCTGCACCGTCAGGCTGGGCCCCCGCAGGTTCAGGCGGTACGACACCCCGGACGCCAGCTGGTCCCTGTCGTTCCACAGGCTTATGCGCGTGGAGCCCACGGCGTCCACCACTTCCGGGCTGGCGCGCAGGTGGTTCACGTAGCCGCTGGCCGACGTACCGGCGAACACACCCACGGGCCGGTCGTCGCGGATGGCGGCGTGGCCGGCGTGCTCCAGCGCGGCCCAGGCGCACTCCAGCAGCAGCCGGTGCTGGGGGTCCAGGACCTCGGCGTCGCGGGGGGTCAGGCCGAAGAGGCCGGCGTCCAGCTCGTCGGCCCCGCGCAGGGCGCCCATGGCGGGGACGAAGTCCGGGTGGTCCGCCAGCGCCGGGGAGATCCCTTCCTGCACCAGCTCGTCGCGGGTGAAGCAGGAGATGGACTCCACGCCGTCGCGCAGGTTGCGCCAGAAGGCGTC
>JBJMPM010000093.1:0-4286 GCA_045803205.1 Longimicrobiaceae bacterium | reverse complement strand
GGTGGGCCACCTCGGGGTGCACCTCCGGACTGGGGTTCGCGAGGCCGAAGATGATCGAGTCGGGAGCCATCGTGGAGATCACCTCCTCGTCGACGGTGCCGCCGGAGACGCCGATGAACACGTCCGCGCCGGACATCACGTCCGACAGGCTGCCGCGGCGGCCCGTCACGTCTGCCGTGACCTCGGCGAGCGCCTGCTTGGAGTCGTTGAGAGAGCCGCGCGAAGAATGGAGTACGCCGGTCCGGTCCACCACGCTCACGTCACGCACTCCGGCCGCCAGCAGGATGCGCGTGACGGCGACGCCTGCCGCTCCGGCGCCCGAGATGACCACTCGGGTGGTCTCCATCAGCCGGTCGGTCAGACGCAGTGCGTTCTCGAGCGCGGCCAGGGTGACGACCGCCGTACCGTGCTGGTCGTCGTGGAAGACGGGGATGTCGAGGCGCGCCTTGAGCGTCTCCTCGATGTAGAAGCACTCCGGGGCGGCGATGTCTTCCAGGTTGATGCCCCCCACGGTGGGCTCCAGCAGCTCGCAGAAGCGGATCACGTCGTCGGGGTCCTGCGAGCCCACCTCCAGGTCGAAGACGTCGATGTCGGCGAAGCGCTTGAAGAGCACCGCCTTCCCCTCCATCACCGGCTTGGCCGCCAGCGGCCCGATGTTCCCCAGCCCCAGCACCGCCGTGCCGTTCGACACCACCGCCACGAGGTTGCCGCGCGCCGTGTACTTGAAGACCTCCTCGGGGTCCCTGGCGATCTCGCGGCAGGGCTCGGCCACGCCGGGCGAGTAGGCGAGCGAGAGGTCGCGCTGCGTGCTGGCGGGCTTGGTGGGCACCACCGCGATCTTGCCGCGGGGCCCCTGGCTGTGGTAGTCGAGCGCGTCCTGCCGTCGGTCAGACATCGTCACCGAAAGTGCCTGGTGCCTAGTGCCTAGTGCCAAGTGCTGGTCTTCGCTCGCATGCGGGCGCGCGCGGGACCGGCCGGGTAGCGTACGCACCGTCCGCGGGGGTGTCAACCAGACACCCGCGCCACGCCGGTTGCCATGCCGTTCACCCCCTCTCCCGGCAGTTCGGGAGAGGGGGCCGGGGGGTGAGGGGTGGCCGGCGGACGTTCCGGCCGCTTCGTCGCTGGGGATTTCGTGCGGCGGGAAATTGCAACAGATTGGCGGAGCGCGGCAAAACTGCCACGCCGCGGACCGTCCCGGGCCCGCCGCCGCGCATCGCTCCCGCACCGGCACCTCCGCCGCACTTCCGCGGGCACCCCTCCCTCCCCCCACACTGGAGGACGCGATGAAGCGCTCCCTCGCCCTGCTCCTTCCCCTCGCCCTCGCCGCCGCCTGCGCGGACGACTCCACCTCGCCGCTCGCGCCGGCGGCCCCCTCGGCCACGCGCTCCGCGGACGGGAGCGCGGCTTACATCGTGATCCTGAAGGACGACGCCAACCCGCGGTCGGTGGCGGCGCTGCTGGGGATCAACCCCAGCCGCGTGTACACCGCGGCGCTGCAGGGCTTCGCCGCCGACCTCACCCAGGGGCAGCTCAACGCGCTCCAGCACAATCCGGCGGTGCGGTACGTGGAGCCCGACGCGCCGGTGCGGCTCTTCACCACCCAGCTCTTCCCGGTGTGGGGGCTGGACCGCATCGACCAGCACAACCTGCCGCTGAACAGCCAGTTCACCTACACGGCGAACGGCACCGGCGTCGTGATCTACATCCTCGACACCGGCATCCGGAAGACGCACGCGCAGTTCGGCGTACGCGCGGACTACATCAACAACGGCCTCGGCGGCAACTTCGTGGGCGACGCCAACCCCGACGCGGCGGACTGCCACGGCCATGGCACGCACGTGGCCGGGATCGCCGCCGGCTCGGGATACGGCGTGGCGAAGGCCGCGCGCATCCGCGCGGGGCGCGTGGTGGACTGCCTGGGCAACGGGAGCACGTCGATGGTGATCTCCGGGATGGAGTGGATCTACGCCAACGGGTACAGGCCCGGCGTGGTGAACATGAGCCTGGGCTACGGCGACGTGCAGTCGGTGCGCGACATGGCCGGGCGGCTGTACACGAAGGGCTTCGTGGTGGTGGCGGCGGCGGGGAACGGCGACTTCGCGGGCACGCCCCAGAACGCCTGCCAGCAGTCGCCCGCCGGGTACGCCAACGCGCTCACCGTGGGCTCCACCACCAGCGCCGACCACGAGTCGAGCTTCTCCAACTACGGCACCTGCGTCGACCTGCTGGCGCCCGGGTCGTCCATCAAGTCGGCCTGGATCGGCAGCGACACCGCCAGCTACACCAACTCCGGCACCTCGATGGCGGCGCCGCACGTGGCGGGCGTGGCCGCGCTGTACCTCGACCTCTTCAATACGGCGTCGCCGGCCACCGTGAACAGCGCGATCAAGGCGGCCGCCACCTCGGGCGTGATCACGCTCAACAACCCCTTCTCGGGAACGCCGAACAAGCTGCTGTACACGGCCTGGTGAAGAGCGGCTCGTCGGGGGAGCGCTACCGCATCGGCCGGGGCCGCGGAGATCCGTCTCCGCGGCCCCGGTCCCGCTTGTGGACCCATTCTGTCCAATCGCCGCGCACCAGAGCGGTGCACCGGATCGGTGCGCCCGCACCGTATTCTCGCGGCCCGAAACCATCGCCCGAAAATCCAACTCGGTTGGCCGCATGCGCTTGGCGCGCGTGGCAGCTTCGGCGCGGGGCGTGCCCTGCTACGCGCCCGCTCCAACGCAGTCGCGTCACCCCTGCAGCGGGCCGTCGCCGTCTACGCGGCGCGGCTTCCCGGCGCTTTGCCGCATTCCGCGGCGCGCCCTCACCAACCCTGGAGGACGGTACATGCGCAGAGCCACACCCCTCGCCCTCGCGGCGGCGATCGCCGTCGCCGCGGCGGCCTGCTCCGACCAGCAGCCCACCGCGGCGCGCGCGCCGCAGCAGGCCGCCCCGGTCCGCCTCGGCGGGCTGGGCAGCGCCATCGAAGGCGCGTACATCGTGGTGCTGAACGACAACGCCAACCCCGCCTCGGTGGCGGCGGTGGCCGGCGTGAGCCCGCGCTACGTGTACACCGCGGCGCTCAACGGCTTCGCCGCGCAGCTCAACGCCGGGCAGCTCAACGCCCTGCAGCACAACCCCAGCGTCGCCTACATCGAGCAGGACCAGCGCGCCGCCGCCAGCACCACGCAGTCCGGCGCCACCTGGGGACTCGACCGGATCGACCAGCGCGACCTGCCGCTGAGCGGCACCTACAACTACACGCCCACCGGCGCCGGCGTGCGCGCCTACATCGTCGACACCGGCATCCTCACCAGCCACACCCAGTTCGGCGGCCGCGCCTCGGTGGGGTACGACGCGGTGGGCGGCAACGGGCAGGACTGCAACGGGCACGGCACGCACGTGGCCGGCACCGTGGGCGGCTCCACCTACGGCGTGGCCAAGGGCGTGACGCTCATCGCCGTGCGCGTGCTGGACTGCTCGGGGAGCGGCACCAACTCGGGCGTGATCGCGGGGATGGACTGGGTGGCGAACAACCGCGTGCTCCCGGCCGTGGCGAACATGTCGCTGGGCGGCGGCTTCAGCCAGGCGGTGAACGACGCGGCCACGCGGATGACCAACGCGGGCGTGTCGCTCTCGGTGGCCGCGGGGAACGAGAACCAGAACGCCTGCAACACCTCGCCGGCGAGCGCCCCCTCGGCCATCACCGTGGGCGCCACCACCAGCACCGACGCGCGCGCCTCGTTCTCCAACTACGGCTCCTGCCTGGACGTCTTCGCGCCGGGCAACAACATCACCTCGTCCTGGTACAGCTCGACCACCGCCACCAACACCATCAGCGGCACCTCGATGGCGAGCCCGCACGTGGCGGGCGTGGCCGCGCTCTACCTGCAGGGCAACCCGAGCGCCTCGGTGTCCACGGTCGTCAACGCGATCATCACCACCGCGACCACCGGGGTGGTGACGGGCGCCGGCACCGGCTCGCCCAACCGCCTCCTCTACTCGCTGCTCACCCCGCCGAGCGGCGGCGGCGGCGGCGGCACGGCGCCCTGCACCGGGTGCACGCTCTACACGGGCTCGCTGAGCGGCACCGGCGCGTCGCAGATCCAGCCGAACGGCAACTACTACCAGAGCACGGTCTCCGGCACGCACCGCGGCTACCTGCGCGGGCCCACCAGCCAGGCCTGCTGCAGCCCCGAGACGCTGCTGTAGTAGTAGGTGCCGTTGGGCTGGTACTGAACCGCCCCGGTGCCGCTCAGCGAGCCGGTGTACTGGGTGCAGCCGGTGCAGGGCGCGCCGCCGCC
>JBJMPM010000367.1:0-10435 GCA_045803205.1 Longimicrobiaceae bacterium | reverse complement strand
GGCTCGGCCGCGGGGCCGGCGGTGGAGCCGGACGGGGTGCGGGCGGCGGCGCGGGCGTGGGGCGCGGCGCAGGCGGTGTCACCCCAGGGGGCGAGACCGGGGGCGGCGCAGGCGCGGGCGACGGAGGCGGTGCGATCCCCGGCGTGGGCTGGATCTGCACCGGCGGCGGCGCGCTCGGCGGCACGGCCGCGGGCGGCGGCGGGGGCACGGCGCCCGGCAGCGGCTCCACCGGACCGGCGGGCGCGGCGGGGGGCACCGGCGTGACGTCGACGTCGGTCTCCGTCTGCGTGGTGTCCGGCAGCGTGTCCGGCCAGGGGCCGGTGCGTTCCGGCCGGGCCGGCGACCCGCCGCGGTTGCTGAAGGCGTAGACGGCCACCGCCGCGGCCAGCAGCAGCGGCAGGAGGATGAGCCACGTCTTCCCCCCGCCGCGCGACCGCGACACCGTCGAGTAGTGGTACGGCGCCGCCGGCACCGGCTCGGGCGCGGGCGCGGGGGCGGCCACGGGCGCGGGGCCGGGGTGCAGCACCGTCTCCTCGCCGTCCGCGTCGGCGGCACCGGCAGTGAACACGGCGGCGCCCGCCGCGGGGACCATGCCGGCGGGGGCGATGATGGTGCGGTCGTCCTCCGCCATGGCCGCGTCCAGCGCCTCGGCGAAGGCGCCGGCGTCGGGATGGCGGTCGCCGGGCTCCTCCGCCATCGCCTTCTCGATCACCGCGGCGACGGCCGGGGGAGCGCCGGGGGCGAGCTCGGAGAGCGGGCGCACCGGCTCGCGGCCGCGCGCGCGCCGCCCCTCGCCCGCCGAGAAGGGCTTCTCGCCGGTGAGGAGCTGGTAGCCCACCACGCCCAGGCTGAAGACGTCGGCCGCGGGCGTCAGGTGGTGGTCGCCGCGCACCTGCTCAGGGGCGGCGTAGGCGGCGGTCAGCGGGTTCTCGCCCGCCAGGGTGCGGGTGAGCTCCGCGTCGTCGGTGGCGATGCGGGCGATGCCGAAGTCCAGCACGCAGACGCGGAAGGGGTCGTCGCCGTGCGGCTCGGCCAGGAAGATGTTCCCCGGCTTCACGTCGCGGTGGATGATCCCCGCCGCGTGCCCCACCGCCACCCCTTCCGCCGCCTCGCGCAGGATCTGCAGCGCCACGTCGGTCCCCGGCTTCCCCTGGCGGGTGAAGAGCTGCGACAGGTTCTCGCCCTGCAGCAGCTCCATCACCAGGAAGTCCAGCCCCAGCTCCGGGTCGGTGCCGAAGTCGTGGACGGTGACCACGTTGGGGTGGTGCGGCAGGGCGGCGGCGGCGCGCGCCTCGCGCTCGAAGCGCTCGCGCAGCCGCTCGCGCGCGCCGGGGTCGGGCGGGTGCAGGGTGATCACCTTCACCGCCACGGCACGGCCCAGGCGCAGGTCCTCGGCGCGGTAGACCGCGGCGAACCCGCCCAGGCCGATCACTTCGTCGATCCGATACCGCTTCACCAGCGTCTTGCCGGCGAGCAGGTTCTCCAGTCCAGACATCCGCGGTCCGTGCAAGGCGTCGGAAGGCACTGTCGCTTCCACGTACCGGCAAGATGCGAACCGGCGCTTCCGGGTGGCGGCTGCGCCGGGACGAACCGTAAGGAAGGTGCGCGTGGAGGGCGCGGAAAGCAGGGGTGAACGAGTCTCGCGGCATCGGGTGGAACGCCTCGAAACCGTGGCGGCTGGGAGGTCGGGCCGCGCACCGCCGCCGTGCTGCGGCTACGTTGCCGGGCGTGCCGGCCGATCTCTCTGGTCCTCCGTGCCCCCGTGTGAGATCTTGTGGTTCCGACCACCCCGTTCCCCGGAGAGACCGATGACCCGCACTCCCCTCGCAGCGCTCGCCGCGGCGCTCCTCCTCTGCGCCTGCTCAAAGGACGGCGACCGCTCGTCCGCCGCCGCAGCCGATTCCGCCGCCGCGCCCGCTCCCGCCCCGGCCCCCTCGGGGATGATGGGGGCCCCCGCGGTCGCCCGGCAGGGCGTCGACAGCTCGAATGCCGCGCAGCAGCAGCGGCTGGACGAGATCAACCAGCTCAGCGAGCAGGCCGGCGGCACGCCGCAGCCGTGAGCACGGCCGAGAGCCCGGAGGCCGCTCCCTCCCCCGCGGCGGGGCGCTTCCTCAGCGCCGCGTGGCAGACGCTGGTGATGCTCAACTGGCAGGTCGATCCGGCCCTCCTCCGACCCTTCGTTCCCCGCGGAACGGAGCTGGACGCGTGGGAGGGGAAGACCTTCGTGAGCGCGGTGGGCTTCCTCTTCCTCGACACGCGGCTCTTCGGCATCCCGGTGCCCTTCCACCGCCACTTCGAGGAGGTGAACCTGCGCTTCTACGTGGGGCGCGAGGGGCCGGAGGGGTGGCGGAGGGGCGTCTGCTTCATCCGCGAGATCGTGCCGCGGTGGGCGGTGGCGTTCCTGGCGCGCGCCGTCTACAACGAGCGCTACGTCGCCCTCCCCATGCGCCACCGGGTGGAGCCGCCGTCCGCACCCACGCGTGGTTCCATCGACGGAAGTTCCGTGGGTGGAAGTTCCAGCGGTGGAACTTCCGGCCTGGCGGAGTACGCGTGGAAGCATGGCGGGCGATGGAATTCGCTCCACGCCCGCTTCTCCGGCGCGCCCAAGCCGCTGAGGGCGGGATCGGAGGAGGAGTTCATCACCGAGCACTACTGGGGATACGCGGCCCAGCGCGACGGCGGCACGGTGGAGTACCGGGTGGAGCACCCCTCGTGGCGCGTCTGGCGCGCGGACGAGGCCGCGCTGGACGCCGACGTCGCCGGGCTCTACGGCGCGGAGTTCGCCGGGCCCCTCGCCGCCCCGCCCTCCTCCGCCTTCGTGGCGGACGGCTCGCCCATCATCGTCCGCCGCGCCCGCCGCATCGCCTGAGGGAGCCAGACAGCCTCCCACCGAGCCGGGGCGGATAAATCCGCGGCAACAACCACACGAAGCCCGCCTTCGCGGGCTACCACCTCCCGTGTGGCCGCGGTGCCGGCGCACGCGACTGGCTGCACGGTGGCCTCGGACCGGCGATCCCGGCTGCCGAGGAGCCGGTCGCGCGCCCCACCCTCCCGGCTGCGAGAAAGCCGGTAGTCCGCGCAGGCGGACTTCGTGTAGTCGTTGCAGCGAATTCATTCGCCCTGCTCCCTCCGGCTCCGCAGCAGCAGCAGCAGCTCGCAACCGGCGGCCGCCACATCCGTAGTATCCAGCCGAACCCTTGCCGGAGCTGGAGATGCCGCGCGTCTTCCTGCTGGTCGCCATCATCGTCCTCGTCGCCGCCGCGCTCAGGAGCATGCTGCGCGCGCTCGCCGACGTGCACGTTGCGCGTCTCGAGCACGCGCTGGAGGGCGAGGAACTGGACGTCCCCCAGGAGGAGCCGGACGACCTGTTCGGGTGGATGCACGAGCGGCTGGTGAACGCCTACGCCGGGGAGACGCAGCCGTGGGCGCTCGACCAGGTGCGGCGGATCGGCGAGCGGCTGCAGGCGCAAATTCCCGAGGCGGAGCGCCTGGAGACGGTGATTCTCTGGATCCCGGAGGCGACCGCGTTCACCATGCCGGGCCGCCACCTCTACCTGGGCCGCCGGCTGCAGGAGCGCGCACAGACCGACGAGCGGCTCGCCTTCATCATCGCGCACGAGATCGCGCACCATCACCTGGGGCACCTCGATACGGCGGCCGCGCTCCTCTCCGGGCTCCCGGGGCCGCTGCAGGCCATCGCCACCGACCTGGTGTCCGCCCGCTGGTTCGCCTGCAACGCCGAGCGCGAGGCCGAGACCGACGCGCACGCCCTCAACCTCTGCCTGGCCGCCGGCTACGACGGGCGGCGCTGCCTGAGGGCGTTCGACGTGCTGGAGGAGGTGGCGCTCGACTGGGGCGACCGCGAGGCCGTCTTCGGGCCCGACTCGGCCATCAAGGCCGCGCTGGACGAGGACCCGGAGTGGGTGGTGCGCGCCCGCGAGTGGCTCCTGGAGCGGCGCCGGGGCTACCCGTCCATCCGCGAGCGCAAGGCGCGCCTCCTGGCCGCGCTGCAGGCAGCCGAGGCCGCGGCAGCCACGGCCTGACGCTCCGCGTCTCCGTTCCTCCGTAAGAGAGTCGTTGAGCGAATCCGGTCGCCCCGCTACCTTGTCGCCCCGTCGCCCACCGCCGCCCGTCCATCAACCGGTCCAACCCCGATGCGCACCCTCCGCAACCTCGCCGCGCTCCTGCTGCTCGCGGCGCCGGCCGCCGCCGCGCAGGCCGCCCCGCCGCCGCAGCCCGTCCTCCTGCGCCCCGCGCGCGTGTTCGACGGCGTAGACGCCCAGCCGCACGAGGGGTGGGTGGTGCTGGTGCGCGAGGGCCGCATCGCCGCGGCGGGGCCGGCGGCCTCGGTCTCCGCGGCGGGCGCGCGGGTGATCGACCTCCCCGGGACCACGCTCATCCCGGGGATGATCGAGGGGCACTCGCACCTGCTGCTCCACCCCTACGACGAGGCGGCGTGGGACGAGCAGGTGCTGTACGAGCCGCTGGCGGTGCGCATCGCCCGGGCGACGGCGGGGGCGCGCGCCACGCTGCTGGCCGGCTTCACCACCGAGCGCGACCTGGGCACCGAGGGCGCCGGCTACGCCGACGTGGGGCTCCGCGACGCCATCGCCGACGGCATCATCCCCGGCCCGCGGCTGATCGCGGTGACGCGCGCCATCGTGGCCACCGGCGCCTACGGGCCGCACGGCGCCCCCGAGTGGCGGCTGCCGCAGGGCGCCGAGGAGGCGACGGGGCCCGACGAGATCGCCCGCGTCGCCCGCGACCAGATCGGCCACGGGGCGGACTGGGTGAAGGTGTACGCCGACTACCCCTGGGCCGACGACGACGACCCCAAACCCACCTTCACCCTGGAGGAGCTGCGCCGGCTGGTGGAGGTGGTGAACAGCGCCGGCCGCCAGGTGGTGGCACACTCCTCCACGGCCGAGGGGATGCGGCGCGCGGCGATGGCGGGCGTCGCCACCATCGAGCACGGCGACCGGGGGACGCCGGAGGTCTTCCGGCTGATGCGGGAGCGGAACGTGGCGTACTGCCCGACGCTGGCGGCCACCGAGGCGGTGCGGGGGTACCGCGGCTGGCGGAAGGGGCGCGACCCCGAGCCGCCGCAGGTGCAGCAGAAGCGGCGCAGCTTCCGCGCCGCGCTCGACGCGGGGGTCACCATGTGCATGGGCGGCGACGTGGGCGTGTACACGCACGGCGACAACGCCCGCGAGATGGAGCTGATGGTGGAATACGGGATGACGCCGCTGCAGGTGCTGATGTCGGCCACCGCGGTGAACGCCCGCATCTTCCGCCTGCAGGACCGCGTGGGCACCATCCGCCCCGGCCTGCTGGCGGACCTGGTGGCGGTCGAGGGCGACCCGACGCGCGACATCTCCGCCGTGCGCCGCGTGCGCTTCGTGATGAAGGAGGGGAAGATCTACCGCGGCCCGGGGATGCCCGCCGAACCGTAAACTGCAAACAGCGCCTCGCGCCGAGACGCGGAGGAACTGAGAGTACGCAGAGGATTTCTCCGCGTACTCTCAGTTTCTCCGCGTCTCTGCGTGATATGAGACCTGTCCGTGATTACTGCTGGTCCAGCCTGGCGACGGCCTGGGCGCGCATGGCGGGGAGGCCCTGCGAGTGCTCCTCGTACTCGGGGAGGCGCTTGGCGACCTCGGCGTCGTACGCGCGGACGAAGCGGCGGTAGAAGTCCTTCGCCGCCGCGGTGTTGCCGCGCCCGTGCTCGGCCTCGGCGGCGCTGAAGAGGCCCATCAGGTGCGTGGGGCTCGCCGCCAGCAGGGTGTCGGCCTGCGCGCGCGCCGCCGCCCAGTCGCGGCCCACCAGGTGGAGCGCGGCCAGGTGGTAGCGCCCGTCCGCGTCCAGGGAGTCGACGCGCTGGTAGGCCATCACCGCCATCGGCACGAAGCGCTGCGCCTGCGCGCTGTCGCCCGTCGCCGCGGCCGTCATCACCCGGTTGAAGAGCCGGTCCGCGGCCTCGCGCGGCGTCATCTGCGACAGGTCGACCGCCCCGGGGTTGCCGCCGCCCGGGACGGCGGAGGACGGGGCGGCACCCGGCTGTGTCGCGGCGGCGAACGGCGGCGGCGCGACGGTCTGTCCCGCGGGCTGCGGCGCGCCGCGGAAGCGCGGCACCAGGAGCACGGCCACCAGCCCCAGCAGCGCCGCCCCCGCCACCACCCAGGGGAGCAGGGAGGCGCGCGGCGCGGCGGCGGCCGGCGTCGCGGCCGCGGGGGCGCCGCACTGGTTGCAGAAGCGGGCGCCGCGCGGCAGCGGGTTGCCGCACTCGCTGCACGCCGCGGCGATGGCGGCGCCGCACTGATTGCAGAAACGCCCGGACGCCTCGGCGCCGCAGGCGGGACAGGTCTCGGCCATCGTACTGCCTGATCGGGAGATTGGATGCGTTCGGCCGCAACCTACGCCGCGGCGCGGGCGCGCTCAAGGGCGAGGCGTTGCACGGCGCCGCAAGGCGTGGCCGGTGTCGGCGGCGACGGCATGCGAAATGCCTTGTCAGGGGCCACCATTCGCCGCGCGACCTCACGCCCCGAGAGCACCATGCAGCACGCAGTCGAAGCCGCCTACGCACCGCCGACAACCGCCCCGGCGCCGCGTCCGATCCGTGCGCTCCCCATCCAGGAGGAAGAGGTCGCCGACCCGCGCGAGGCGGTGATCCGGCGCCTGGCCGCGGACCGCCTGCGCGACCTGCGCGACGACGGCCTGACCCTGGCCTACGCCGCGCGGATGTACGGCATCGACGCCGGGGAGATGGCGGCGCTCGAGGCCGAGCTCCTCCCCTGGAAGCAGCGTTAGGGGCGCTTCGCGCGAGGACGCGGAGAAACGGAGAGGGCGCGGAGATCGAGCTCCGCGCCCTCTCCGTTTCTCTGCGCACTCGGCGCGAAGCGCCCCTAGCGCTCGACGCCCGCCAGCTCTTCCAGGCGCCGCACCACGGCCTCGCGGCGCTCTCCGTCGCGCAGGATCACCAGCACGGTGTCGTCGCCGGCGATGGTGCCCACCACCTCGGGCCACTCCTCCCAGTCGATCCCCACCGCGATCGGCTGCGCGCCCCCGATCAGCGTCTTCACCACCAGCAGGTTGCCCACGCCGTCCGCGCCCAGGTAGAGCGAGGGGAGGAGGCGCGCCAGCGTGGGGGTGGGGTCGGTAACGCCGGGGGGAAGGGTGTAGACCGAGCCGCCGTCCTCGTCGGGGACCTTCACCAGCCCCAGCTCGCGGATGTCGCGCGAGAGCGTGGCCTGCGCCACGTCGATCCCCCGCTCCGCCAGCCTCTCGCGGAGCACCTCCTGCGAGGGGATGCGCCGCTCGCGCACCAGCTCCAGGATCACGGCGTGTCGCTGCGGCTTCACGGGAGGCTCGGCTCGGGGGCGGGGCGGAGGTGGGCCGTCGCCCTGAGACTATTCGCCCCCACGGGGCGCCGCAAGCGCGCGCTCAGAGCCAGAAGGGGATCACGAAGGGCGGCGCCGGCTTCGCGCCCGGGGGCGCGTCGGGGCGGGCGAGGGCGCCCACGCGCAGCACGTTCTCGCCCCGCGGCAGCCCCGCCACCGGGATGTACGCCGCGATCCCGCGGACGCCGGTGCGGGGCTGCGTGTAGAAGCGGAAGGGCACGGCCACGGGACGGCCGTTCAGCGTCACCGGCTGCAGCGCGGCCATGCAGCGCAGCACCGCCGCCTCCCGCGCCTCGGTCGCGGGGCGCGGGACGGCCGCCGAGTCCGGCGGCAGGCCGCGCGTGCAGCTCCGCGCGAGGAGCCGGTTGTGCCGCCGCGGGCGGTAGGGAATGAACAGGCGCACGTACGGGTCGCGCACCATGTCGCTCTGGATGGAGGGAACGTCGGCCGCCACCTCGCCGGCGGCGCGCTTGTCCTCGTAGAAGCGCGGCGCCACCGCCAGCCGCCCGGCCTGGTCCGGCAGGTAGTCGTAGCCGTCGGCCATGCCGCGGCCGGCGAAGAGCCGCTCGCGCCCCGCGAAGAGCACGCCCCCCACCAGCAGCGCCATGAACAGCACCAGCGCGCGCTTCTGGCCGCGCAGGTTGGTGAGGATGATGAGCAGCAGCGGCTGAAAGACCGCGTACCGCATCACCGCCGCGCTCCCCCGCCCCACGGCGCGCACCCCGCGGGCGGTGCGGCTCGCGGGGTCCAGCCGGCCGCCCCAGCGGCGGTCGATCACCGTGGCCACCATCATCGGCCCCACCAGCAGGAAGAGGAGCACCTCCATCCCCACCGCGGTGCCGATGCTGTCCGTGAACCGCCCCACGGTGAGGGCGGACAGTCCGAAGAGCGCCGCGACCATCACCGTCGTGAAGCAGAACATCATCCCCAGCATCAGCCCGCAGGCGAACACCAGGCTCGCCAGCCGGTCGGCCCCGTCGATCAGCGCCTGCAGCGACGGGGTGGCGCGGCGCTGCACCTCGCGCATGATGGGCCCCGCGCGCGTCTTCTCCCAGACGATGCCGCCGGGGAACACCGCCTCCAGCCCGATCACCCCCACCCAGTAGGCGCGGACCGCCAGGTGCAGCACGAAGCCCAGGATCACCGCGTAGAGCGCCATCTTCACGTAGAGCGACGCCACGAAGGCGAACGAGGCCAGGTTCCCGTCGAGCGCGGGCTCCACCCGGTCGAACCAGGCGTCCACGCGCCCGGGAAGCTGCATCATCCCGAACACCAGGGCGCCGGAGATCAGCAGCTCCAGCTCCCACGGGCGCACCTTGGGCTCGTGCGGGGTCTGCCCCAGCGTGCTGGGGACGTCCGTCTGCTCGGTCGGGGACATGGGATCGCAGGGAGGTGGGGGGAAGGGAAAATCTCCGCGATCGAACGGCCGGGGGCAAGGCTCCCGCACGGAGGCACGGAGGCGCGCAGGGGCTCTCCCCGCCTTCGACGACGTGGCGGAGAGCAAAATCGTCTCTATGGCGCTCGCGGGTTCCCCGCGCCAAGTTTGCGGACGTTCATGCCCGCTTCCTTCGCTCCGCCCGCCTCACCATGCATCGCTCCAGCACGCGCGCCGCTGCAGCCGGACGCCCGCGGGCCTACCTTCCCGCCCTCCTCCCCGGAGTCGCGGGGGGAGTATTCCTGTTGTCCCTGGCGGGGTTCGGCGCCCGATACGAGCGGGTGCCGGCGAGCGAGTTCCGCGCCGGGCGGGTGGTCCAGCAGCTGGAAGACTCGTCCCGCGTGGACGAGTTCCGCCACCGCGCCGCTCTCCTCGAGGGCCACGCCGAGCGCCTGGATGCGCTGGCGTTCGACACCGCGGCGCCGGACAGCGGAGCTTCAGCCCTCGCGGCGAGGGCCGATCTCTACCGGAAGCGGGCGGGAGAGCTGGAGACCCGGGCGGCCGCGCGTGAAGCCACGCTCGCCCGGCGGCACGGCAAGCGGATGCTCTGGGTCTACAGCATCTGCGTGGACCTGCTCGTCGCGAGCCTCGCCACCCTGTTGCCGCTGGCGGCCAGCTTCCGGGCGCTGCGCCAACGGAAGGTGCCGCGCCTGACCGCGGCAGCCGTGGTCGCGGGCGTCTTCCTGCTCGCCATCCCGGGAACCGTGGCGTTCGCAAGGATGTGGAGCGGCTACGGCACCCCTCCGTGGCACCTGGTCGAGGCGACGGTGGGACCCAGCGTGCTCGGCGTTACGCGTCTCAGCGCGGCGCTGCACGTCCTGGCCGCGAGCCTGTTCGTATGGCCCGGCGTGTTCACCGCGCCCAGGCTCCCGCGCCGCGCCGCCGGGGCGGGCTCCACGCGCGCGGAAGCGAGCGACCCGGAGATGGAGCGGGCGGCGCGCGAGCTCGCCCAGACCATCCGGCTGATGCGCTACTTCCTCTACGTGGCGGCGGCCATGCTGGTGGTGTCGGTGGTTACGTCGAGCACGCTCTTCCAGTGGGCCCTCTCCTTCGTGGACCCCGCGCAGGCGACGCTGTTCGCCGGGGTGCAGGAGCTGACCCGGCATGCGGTGACCGCGCACAGCCTGGTGTCCAGCGGGCTCCTGCTGGCGGGGTTCGGCACGTCCGCGCTGCAGCTGCGCCTGATGTCCGGCACCCTCGCGGAGCGCGCCCTCCCCGTGGGGTCTGCCACAGAGCGACAGGAGTGGATGAAGGAGCACGAGGTGGCCGCCCCCGGCGTGCCGCAGCAGCTCAAGGCCCTCGCCACCATCCTCGCACCGGTCGCCACCAGCGTGCTCGCGCCGATCCTCCAGAGCCTGGCGTGACGCCGCTTCGCCCCGGACACTGCGGATCCGCGGAAACAGGCTCTTCGTCGATTTGGTTGCAACCTGGACGCACCGGACCTTCTAACGCCCCGGTGGCCGCCGAACACGGCTGCAGCTTCGGAATGTGATGAGTTTTCGAAATTTTTTTCCAGGCACCCTGTCCCGGTGGCGTCGCGGTGCCGAGGCGAGCTCCATCTGATCGAATCCGTTGACGATGCCCGACCCGCATCGATCTCCCC
>JBJMPM010000318.1:0-16011 GCA_045803205.1 Longimicrobiaceae bacterium | reverse complement strand
GCGGAAGCCCGCATGATCGCCGCGTCCACGCCGGCGCTCGTCGATGCCTGGCATTTACAGCGTGGCATCGACGAGTGAACGTGAGGCCGTGGCTTCCGCGCGAGCTTCCGCAGCCGGCTCCGGCGTGGCCGCAATCAGATCCTCACGGCCCTGCCGCCATCGGAGCGAAAGCTGATTCCACGTGGCCGGGCCTCAGGATGACACCCAGGGGTGTCCGAAGAACGGGTTCAGCAACACCCTCTCAGGATGACGTCTTCGGGGAACTTCGTGAGGTTTCCCAACGGTCATCTCAGGGTGACGTCTGGCGGGGGGGAGTTCACGGAAGTTCTCAACGGTCGCCTGCGGAGGCGCGGGCGATTGCCGGCTCGACCGATGCGGCGGTAGACTCCAGCAGGCGACAAGACAAAGGGACTGATGATGAAGAAGGGAATACTCGCGGCCGGCCTTGCCGCGCTCGTGGCCGTGGCGTGCAAGGACGCGCTGGACATCGGCAGCTTCTCCGTGACCGGGGCGTGGCGGGGCACCACCTACGTGAAGGTGAGCGCCACGGACAGCATCGCCTACACCTTCAGGCTGGACCTGGAGCAGGACCGGGAGAACGTGAGCGGGAGCGGCGTGGTGAGCGCCGCGACGGATTCCGTGCGCACCGACGTCGACGGCACCTGGGAGTTCCCTCGCGTCACGCTGCGGCTCTCGGCGCCGGAGTACGCCGACGTCCAGTTCAACTCGACGTTCGCGCGGCAGGTGAGCCGCGACACGCTGGTGGGGCCGCTGGTCGGCTCGGGGTTCGCGGAGACCAGCCTCACCCTCGTCCGCCAGACCCCGTAGCCCGTGCGCGCTTGTTGCATTCCGCCGGAGCTCACCTTCTGACGCACGCTTCCGGTGCACCCATGAACCGAACCGCAGTCTCGCCGCTGCAGTGGCGCGGGGAGTGAGATGGAGATCGTGGAGGTGCGGACCTCGCGCCGCGCGGAGCTGCTGGAGGTGACCGGGCGCGTGGCGGAGGTGGTGGCGCGCAGCGGGGTGGAGAGCGGCGTGGTGGTGGTGCAGTCGCTGCACACCACGGCGGCGCTCACGATCAACGAGAACGCCGACCCCGACGTGCGCCACGACCTGCTCGCCAAGCTGGAGGATCTGGTCCCCGATCGTGAGCCGTACTATCGCCACGGCGAGGGGAACAGCGACAGCCACCTGAAGACGAGCTTCTTCGGCCCCTCGCTCACCGTGGTGGTGGACGGGGGGCGGCTCGTGCTGGGGCGGTGGCAGGGCGTGTACCTCTGCGAGTTCGACGGGCCCCGCGAGCGCAGGCTGGCGGTGCAGGTCGTCTCCAGCGGGCGGCAGGGGTGATGGCGCAGCTCCAGCAGATCGGCTCCATGCTGCGGCTGGTGGCGCGCGGCATCGCCTCGCGCGGCGCGGACGAGCCGCTGCCCGAGGTGCCGAAGCGCAAGCCGGCGGTGGAGCGCGTCTACCCCGGCGTGGACCCCGCGCTGCACGCCCGCTACCTGCGCGCCACCGGGGGCGAGGGGATCGAGCGGCTGGCGAAGGGGATGCTCTCCCCCGTCTTCCCGGCCACCTGGGAGACGGCGCAGGCGCTGGAGCTCTTCGCCCGGCTGGAGCGCCCGCTCCCCGCCGGCGGGCTGATCCACGCCGAGGGGGAGCTGGTGAGCCTGCGCCCCATCGAGGTGGACGATCACGTGCGCTGCCGGGTGGAGCTGGAGCGGGCGGAGCGGGTGCGGAAGGGGATCCGGCTGACGCTCACGGCGCGGAGCTGGACCGGCGCGGGGCAGCTCTGCTCCCAGAGCACCTCGATCTTCCTGGCGCGCACCCGCCGCCCGGACGAGTCCGCCGCCGCGCACGTGCCGCGCCCCACCGCGCGCGAGGAGGGCGACCCCCGCGGCGAGCCGCCGCAGCGGTGGGACGAGGTGGCGCGGTGGCGGCTGGGCGGGGGCGCGGGGCGGCGCTACGCCGCGGTGTCGGGAGACTGGAACCCCATCCACCTGTGGAGCTGGAGCGCGCGCCCCTTCGGCTTCCGCCGCCCCATCCTGCACGGCTTCTGCACGCAGGCGATGGTGGCGCACGCGCTGATCGAGCGCCGGCTGGGCGGCGACCCGGCGGCGCTCAGGCGGCTGCGCATCGCCTTCCGCGCGCCGCTCCCGCTCCCGTCCACGGTCCGGCTGCTCACCGGCGAGGGGATCGGGAGCCGCTGGTTCCGGGTGGCGGACGAGGAGACGGTGTTCGCCGAGGGCACCTGGGCGGGGGGCGAGAACGCGTCGCGGCCCCGGCTCACGATCGTCCGCTAGCCAGCTACGACACGTTTCACGCAGAGACGCAGAGAAACCGAGAGTGCGCAGAAATCCTCTGCGCACTCTCAGTTTCTCTGCGTCCTCGCGCGAAGCGCCCTAGATGCCGTGCTCGCGGTAGAGCGCCAGGCGCAGCTCCGCCCGGTCGCCGAAGCGCTGCGCGGGCCAGGCCTCGGCGTAGGTGGCCACCGCCATCGCGATCTGGCGCTTGACCTCGCGCCAGGGGGTGCGCCCGCGCCGCACCTCGGCGATCCACCAGCCGGGGACCAGGTCGGCGAGCGCGAAGAGGTCGGCGGCGCGCTCGGCGCCCGACATGTACCCCTCGTCGGCCAGGAACACGGCGCCGTCGACGTCGCCGTTCAGCACGTGCCCCAGCTCGTGCCGCAGCGCGAAGAAGCGGTCGGTCTGCTCCGCGGCGCGGTTGATCAGCACCGGGTACACCCCGCCGCAGCGCGGCAGCACCATCGCCACCGTGTCGGACTGGAAGGGGAACACCTCCACGTGGCACCCGGCCGCCGCCAGCAGCTCCCCCACCTGGTCCGTGCGCATGGGCGCCACCGGGCCCGCGTAGCTCGGCACCACCGCGCGCGCGCTCCCCACCAGCCTGCGGGCGGCGTCGAGCACGCCCGCGTCGTCAGAGCCGGCCATTCTCCACCCTCTCCCTGAGGTCGTACCACCAGTCCGGAAGCGCGCCGCGGGCGGTCAGCATCCGCCGCAACCCCTCCAGCGCATCCAGCTTCCGCAGCCGCTCCTGCCCGCGCGGGGCGATCCCCTCCACGAAGCGGGCGACCACGTCGAGCGAGGCGAACACGTCGCCCGCATCCCCGTTCTCCGCCACGCCGGCCGCCGCGGGCTCCGCCGCGCCCTCGCGCCCGGTGCGCATCCACTCCACGCTCGCCCCGCACGCCTCGGCGATGCGCTCCATGGTGAAGGCGTGCGGCACCGAGCCGCCCGTCTCCCACCGGGCGATGGAGCCGGCGTGCACCCCCACGCGCGAGGCCAGCGCCTCGCGGTCCAGCCCAGCCCGCTCCCGCGCCATGCGGATGCGGTGCCCGATCGCCCGCCGGTCTTCTCTCGTCATCGCCCGAAGATTCTCCGAAGAAACCGTTGACCGCACGCCTTGCGGTGTTTAGTTTGTTGTAAGTGTTAACGAGAGATGCGTGCTATGTCAACGGAAGAGCGCTCCGCGCCCGAGGAGGAACCCGTGCTCGCCAACCCCGCCGCCCCCACCCCGCCGTCCGAGCGTCCGCGCGTGCGCCGCGTGGTGCGCCGGCCCACCGCCCCGGCTCGCCCGGCTCCGGCCCCCGCGCCGGACCCGGAGGTGCTGCTGCGCCCCGCGGCCGCCTGTCCCCGTTGCGGCGCGCGCCCCGCGATGCGGGTGACCGCCGCCATGGTCGAGGCGCTCCGCGACCGCCCGGCCGACGAGCGGGTGGCCACCTACCAGTGCCAGCGGCGCGGGTGCGGCGCCGTGTACGACCTCACCGCGGGCGCGTACCTGCGCGCCGGGTGAGCCCGAACACACACCGAAATATAGTGGACGGAGAGGCTGCGGGGAAGGGTTTTCGCGGGGGGATGAGTGCGCCTTCGAGCGGCCTGGAGATGGTCCCGAAAGAGGCGCTACCCTGTCGGGATCCGCCAGCCGGGAGCACTCTCCGGTGCAGAATCATGCGGGAAGCTTGACGCCTTTCGTGCAGGGGATTACGTTCCCGCGCGTCCCCCAGCACACCCCCGAGGAACGCGGTCCGCCTGGCTCCGCCGCACACGTCCAGCAGCTCACCCGCCCGACGCACCCCATCGACCGATAAACACCCGCACGGATCGCTGCGCCGCAGCCGGCGCGCGCACGTGCTCGTACCCGAAAAATGCCCATGCGCGGGGGGCAGAACCTGGTCCCGCGCGACAACCGCAACACCTGGAGTACGCATGCGCAGCACCGGCACCGTGAAGTGGTTCAACGACGCCAAGGGCTTCGGGTTCATCACCCCCGAGGACGGCGGCAAGGATTGCTTCGTGCACTACTCGGCCATCAAGGGGAGCGGCTTCCGCTCTCTGGTCGAGGGCGACAGGGTGGAGTTCGACCTGGTCAACGGCGAGAAGGGCCCCTCGGCGGAGAACGTCGAGCGGGTCGCGGCGTAGGGACGGCAGTCTCGCGCAGAGCCGCAGAGGCGCAGGGAGGCCGACGAGCCTCCCTGCGCCTCTGTTCTCTGTGGTGCTACCGCCTCTTGAGATTGGTCGTGCAAAGAGAAACGTCATCCTGAGGGAGCCGCCGCGTGGGTCTCGCGTCGTCGAAGAGCCTGGCGGCGACCGAAGGATCTGTAACATCGGCAGCGACACAGCCGGCCGTGTCGCGTCCGCGATTATAGATCCTTCAGGCGCCGCCACGTTTCAGCGCGAAAGCTGGCGTGGAGCAGCGGCGCCTTCAGGATGACATTCAATGCACGGTCGATTCTGGAAGGCGGTGTAAGAAGCGGTTTCCTCAGAACTCGCCGATCATGCCGATCTCGGTCTTCAGCTCGTAGCCGAGCTCGCGCTGCACCGTGGTCTGCGCCAGGTCGATCAGCTCGCGGATGTCGCTCGCCTTCGCGCCGCCCAGGTTCACCATGATGTTGGCGTGGCGGTGGAAGATCTGCGCGCGGCCGCTGGGGTGCACGTATCCCTTGAGCCCGCACTGGTCGATCAGTCGCCCCGCGCCGACGCCCTCGATCTTCTGGAAGATCGACCCGGCGCTGGGGTAGAGCCACAGGTCGGGGTGGCGGTCGTCGCGCCACTGCAGGTTCTCGCGCATGACCCGGCGCAGCTCGGCCTCGGGGGTGGGGTCCAGCCGGAAGGTGACGTCGAGCACCACGTCGCGGCGCACGTGCAGCACGCTGAAGTCGTAGCCGAACTGGAAGTACTCCCGGTCGACGCGCCGTACCTCCCCCTCCTCGCTGAGGATGGTCGCGCCCTCCACCACCTCCTCCACGAACATCGTCCGCTCGCGCTCCGGCGCGGGGGAGAGGAAGTGGAGGTTCTGCCACACCGCCCCGCCCACCGTGCTGGGAATCCCCACGTAGTGGTGCAGCCCGCCGAGCCCGCGCGATACGGTGGCGTGGATCAGGTCGATGTAGACCTGCGCCCCCGAGCCGGCGCGCACCCGCACGTCGTCCAGGAACTCCGTCTCGTCCACCTCGTTGCGGATCACCAGCCCGCGGAACCCGCGGTCGCCGACCAGGATGTTGGCACCGAGGCCGAGGAGGAAGAAGGGGATCTCCAGCTCCCGCGCGGCCAGCACGGCGGTGGCGAGCTCGTCGGGGGTGCGGGCGCGGTAGAGGAGGTCGGCGGGGCCGCCGATCTTGAAGGTGGTGTACGGCGCGAGCGCCACGCCGCGCTCCAGCCGGGCGGGGTCCAGCCGCGCCGCCAGCTCCTCCGCGGCGGATTCGATCGTGTTCGCCTGGGGCATGCCTGCTCTCGAGGGGACGGGTCGGGGCGAAGCAACGCCCCATGCTACCGGTCGTCCGGCGGTTCGCAAGCCCGGTGCCTCGCG
Organism: Longimicrobiaceae bacterium; assembly: GCA_045803205.1. Taxonomy (GTDB): domain Bacteria; phylum Gemmatimonadota; class Gemmatimonadetes; order Longimicrobiales; family Longimicrobiaceae; genus Longimicrobium. The sequence continues at coordinate 10,188 of JBJMPM010000318.1, read as the reverse complement.
CCGGACGCGGCCTTGCCGCCCCCTCCGCGCGACCGCATCCTTCGCGATCCGCCGACGCCCTCTCCCTGCGCCTGAGAGCGCAAACCCTCTCCCGTACCGGGAGAGGGGGGAGGCCTCCGCAGTGGCGTCGCCTGCGAACCAGCCGTGCGGCGTCAGCGGCCGCGCGGCCGGTTCGGATGGCGCAAGTGCTTCGGAATCAACCTCTCCCGGTACGGGAGAGGTGGCGAGCCTAAGCGAGCCGGAGAGGGCGCTGAGCCGCGTCCCCACTGTTCTCGACCCGTCTCTCCATCCCCAGTCTCGATCGTGACCCTCCTTCCCGACGCGATCCTGGTGTTCGTGCGCACGCCCGAAGCGGGGCGGGTGAAGACGCGCCTCGCCGCCGAGATCGGGGACGGGGCGGCGCTGCGCGTCTACCGGCGCCTGGCGGAGCACGCGGTGGCGGAGGCGCGGGCGCTCGGGGAGGAGGCCGCGGTGCGCATCCACCACACGCCCGCGGACGAGGGTGAAACGGTGCGCGCCTGGCTCGGCGCGGACGCCGCGTACCTGCCGCAGGGGGACGGCGACCTGGGCGCGCGGATGCGGACGGCGTTCGAGGCGGCCTTCGCGGCGGGGCACCCGCGCGTGCTCATCGTCGGCTCCGACCTCCCCGGCCTCTCGGCTGCGGTGCTCAGGCGCGCGCTGCGGCTGCTGGACGCGCACCCGGCGGTCGTGGGGCCGGCAGCGGACGGGGGATACTACCTGCTGGGGTTGCGGGAGATGGTGCCGGGGGTGTTCGACGGGATCGCGTGGAGCACGGGGGAGGTGCTCGGCGCGACGCTCGCCCGCCTGCGCGCGGCCGGATGCGAGCCGGCGCTGCTGGAGACGCTCCGCGACGTGGACGTGGCGGCGGACCTGCCGCCCGGGTGGCGCGCGTGGGCGTGCGGCGGGGTGGAGGCGGCCGCATGAGCTGGCTCCAGGTGGTGCTGCACGCCTTCGGGATGAGCACGGTCGAGTGGGTGGCCGTCGCGTTCGGCATCGTGAGCGTGTACCTGAGCGTCCGCGAGAACATCTGGAGCTGGCCGACGGCGATCGTCAACGTGTCGCTGTACGTCTACATCTTCCTGGGCGCGAAGCTGTACGCGGACATGGGGCTGCAGGTGTTCTACATCTGCATCTCCTTCTACGGGTGGTGGAACTGGCTCTACGGCGGCGAGAACCGCACCGAGCTGCACGTGACGCAGCTGCCGCGGCGGTGGGCGGTTGCGCTCCCCTTCGTCTTCGTGGCGGGCGCGGCGGCGCTCGGCGCGTTCCTCAGCCGCTACACGGACGCGGCGCTCCCCTACGCAGACGCCTCGCTCGCGGTGGCCAGCCTGATCGCGCAGTACCTGATGACGAAGAAGGTGCTGGAGAACTGGGCGATCTGGGTGGCGGCGGACGTGGGCTACATCGCGATGTACATCTACAAGGGCCTCTATCCCACCACCTTCCTCTACGCCGTGTTCCTCGTCCTCGCGGCGATGGGGTACGTGCAATGGCGGCGGACGCTTGAACGGCAGGTCTCACACGGAGTCAACGGAGTCAGCGGAGAACTGCTCTCCGTTGACTCCGCTGACTCCGTGTGAGACCCTGTTACTGGCGGCAGGGCGCGTTGGGATTCGGCTTCGGGCGATCGACCACCAGCCGCTGCGGCCGGTTCGCCACGGCCACGGCGACGTCGCGCACGAACTCGCCGATGTGGGCCATGTGGTCGTACCAGATGTACTGCGGCTCGTCGCCCACCTGGTGGTAGTCGACGTGGTAGCCGGCGGAGAAGTAGGTGATGGGGATGCCGTAGCGGGCGTACATGTAGTGGTCGCTCCGGCAGTAGCGGTTGGCCGGGTGGCCCGCCGCATCCCAGCTGTAGTCCACCTGCATCCGGTTGGGCCGCTGCGCGTTCAGCGAGTCGATCAGCGCGCCGAGCTGCGTGGAGAGCCGCCGCGAGCCGATCATCTGGATGGCGTACGGCCCGCCGCCGCGCACCTCCTCGGGCCGGCCGCGGCCCACCATGTCCATGTTCAGCGCCGCCACCAGGCTGTCGCGCGGCACGGTGGGGTGGTCGGTGAACCACTGCGAGCCGTACAGCCCCTTCTCCTCCGCCGTGTGCGACATGAAGAGGATGGAGCGGCGCGGGTGCGGGCGCGAAGCCAGGTACTCGGCGATCTCCAGCAGCGTCACGGTGCCGCTGCCGTCGTCGTCCGCGCCGTTCATCACCGAATCCATGCGCACCCCGCCGTGCACGCGGCGCAGCGAGTCACGGATCGCCGAGATGCGGGCCGCCTGCTCCGCCGTCGGCGGGCCGGGGTCGTCGTTGGCGCCGGCGGGGCGCATCACCCGGTTGAAGGCGCGCACCGAGTCGTGGTCCACCGGTGTGGTGAGCCCCACGTGGTCGTTGTGCGCGCTGACCATCACGTACTGGCCGCGCAGCGCCGGGTCGCTCCCGCGCAGGACGCCGATCACGTTGCGCGCCGGCGCCTCGGTGGGCCGCTCGCCGAACTGGAAGGCGCCGGTCACCGTGCGCCCCGCCGCGCCCACCGCCAGCGTGGCCGGGTCCGCGCCCAGCACCCGGCGCGCGGCGGCGGCGGAGAGCAGCATCCCCCCCGCGCCCGGCGTGGTGAGCGTGGGCCCCTGCTCCGCGATGGCGCTCTGCGGCTCCAGCAGGTACTCCACCAGGCCTGACGGCGACGCCTCCAGCGAGACCACGGCCACGCCGGCGGCCTCGGGGTACCAGCGCATCCGCTGGTTCGCCCAGAAGCGGTAGTCGGTCGCGCCGCCCTGGCCGAGCGCGGGGAGGAGCACCACCAGCTTCCCGCGCGCCTGCTCGGGCGAGATCATCTCCCCGCCCACGCGCCCGCCGAACACCGCCTGCACGCCCGCCGGCGCGGCCAGCCGCTGCCCGAAGTGGATCACGTCCCCCACCTGGGGCACCGGCACCCACTCGCGGCGCAGCGCCAGCGGGGCGCCGTCGACCGAGAGGGCGGCGCCGGGGAGGAGCCCCTTCTCCACCAGCGGCACGGCCTGGAAGAAGGTGCCGTTCTCCCCCGCCGGCTCCAGCCCGATGCGGCGGAACTGCGCGGCGATGTAGTCCGTTCCCTTCACGTTCCCGCGCTTCCCGGCGTCGCGGCCCATCATCGAGTCGTCGGCCAGGATGTAGAGCCGGGTCATCAGGTCGGCGGCGGTGATGGCCGGCGTGGTGGGCCGCGGCGCGTGGGTGCGCGGGAGCTCCTGCGCGGCGGCCGCGGGCGCGAGCAGGGCCAGCGCGAGCGCCGCCGCGGTGTGGAATCGGGTCACGGCAGACTCCGGGAAGGGGATTTCTTCTCTCATACCAGATTGCGGGGTTGGCTGTGCATCCCGCCGTGCCCCCCCTGAAATGTCATCCTGAGGGAGCCGCCGCGCAAAGCTGTGTTCCACAGAGATTTCCGGCGGCGACCGAAGGATCTGTACTCGAGGTCCGGGGCGACAGGCCGACTGTCGCTCGGACCTTTGCGATAGATCCTTCGGTCGCCGCCCAAAGTCAGGAGCAGACGATCCGCCCGGTGCAGCGGCGCCGCTCAGGATGACATTTCCTGGTTTGCACAGTCGAACCCGAGAAATGGTATCACGGAGGCACGGAGGAACCGAGTGTCTTCCCGGTTCCTCCGTGTCTTCGTGAGGTAAAATCAGGACTTCGTCTTCGCGCGGGAAGTGGAGGGCTTCGCGCGGCCGGCGGAGGCGGTGCGGGAGCGGGTGCGCGGTCGAGTCTCCAGGCGCACCTCGGCGTCGACCACCACCGTGGCGTCGGTCTCGGGGGCGGGGGTGGGGGTGGAGCCCGTCGCCGCCTCCAGCACCTCGACGGCGGTGCGGTTCTCGGCGCGCGCCAGCAGCGCCTTCGCCTCGGCCAGCTGCGCCTCGATCCGGGTGATGATCTCGCGCAGCACGACGGCCTCGCCCGGGGTGAGCTGCGGGGAGGGGGCGCCCTCGGGGGTCTCGTGGAAGACCAGCACGTCGACCACGCCCATGGTGGCGATCTTGGCCAGCGTGCCGTACTCCGGCTGCGTCTGCCCCTTCTCCCAGCGCGCCACCGTGGCCCCGCTCTCCACCCCCAGCGCCTTGGCGAAGTCGGCCTGGCTCATCCCGAGCCGGTTCCGGATCCCGCGGATGGTCTGCCCGATCAGCCGCCGGGGCATGAGCCGGATCTGCATCGCTTCACTCCGTTCCAGGGAACGCCGCAATCCTGCCGCTTTCGGGCGCTCCGGAATGCAAGTGCGGGGCCGGTGCGTGGAACTGCAGTGCGGGAGTGCGGAAGTGCGGAAGTGCTGGGGGCGACTATGCGAGTGAACTCGCCGCTACAACAGCACACTGTCCGCCTTCGCGAACATCGACCCCGCTTGATTATCCCAGTGCGTGGTGCCGGTGCTGAGCGGGGTTGCGACGATGGTTGGGGGCGGTGCCGACATCCCCGGCCACGAGAAGTCCGCGCAGGCGCCGCGCAGGCGGACTGCGTGAAGTTGTAGCGGCGGCGCGGCGGCTTCAGCCGCATCGTCGCAACGAAACGATCCCGCACTTCCGCACTCCCGCACTTCCGCACTCGTAGTCAGCCCTTCGCCTCGCTCTCGGCGAGCAGGCGCTCGGCCTCCTCGTCGCTGAGGCCCTCCAGCCAGTCCAGCAGCTCGGCGTCGGTTCCCGGTGCCCCGCCGCGGCGCTCGTCCACCGCCTCGGCCATGCCGCGCACCGTAGGCCGGTCGAAGATCATCCCCACCGGCAGCTCCACCCCCAGCCGCGCCGCCACCCGCGAGAGGATGCGCGTCGCCTTCAGCGAGTGGCCGCCCAGGTCGAAGAAGTCGTCCGTCGCGCCGATACGGTCGACCCCCAGCACCTCGGTCCAGACGGCGGCGACGGCCTCCTCCGTGGCCGTGGCGGGCGGCTCCCATCCGCCGTCCTCCGCCGTTGCGGCCGGCGCGGCGGCGACCTGCGGGAGCGCGCGGCGGTCCACCTTTCCCACCGGACCGCGGGGGAGCGCGTCCATCACCACGAAGACGGAGGGGACCATCCACGCCGGGAGTGAGCCGGAGAGATGTTCGCGCAGCTCCGGCCCCGACGGCGTCCCTCCCGGCGCCGCGGAGACGAAGGCCACCAGGTGGCGCCCGCCCGCGCCGTCCGGCCGCGCCACCACGGCCGCCTCGGCCACGGACGGATGGCTGCGCAGCGCCGTCTCCACCTCGCCGGGCTCCACGCGGAAGCCGCGGATCTTCACCTGGTCGTCGGCGCGGCCCAGGAACTCCAGGACGGCACTCGTAGCTCCGGTGCGCCACCGCACCCGATCCCCCGTCCGGTACAGGCGCGCGCCGGGGATGGCGGAGAAGGGGTCGGGGACGAAGCGTTCGGCGGTGAAGGCCGGCCGCCCCAGGTAGCCGAGCGCCAGGCCGTCGCCCCCCACGTACAGCTCGCCCGCCACGCCGTCGGGCACCAGCCGCATCCACCTGTCCAGCAGGTAGACGCGCGTGTTCGAGATCGCCGTGCCGATGGGGACCGGCGCCGTGGGGTCCACCCCGCGCGCCACTTCGTGCCAGGTGGAGTAGGTGGTGTTCTCGCTCGGCCCGTAGAGGTGGAGCAGGCGGATCCCCGGGCAGGCCTCGAGCACCCGCGCGAAGGCGGCGGGGTCCGCCACCTCGCCGCCGGTGAGCACGTCGCGCAGCGGGGCCAGGAGCCGCGGCGCCTCGTGCGCCACCTGGTTGAAGAGCGCGGAGGAGAGGAAGAGCGAGCCCAGCCGCCGGTCGCGCACCAGCCGCTCCAGCCGGGGGAAGGAGAGCAGGTCGTCAGGGTCGATCACCACCACCGTGCCGCCGTTCAGCAGCGGTCCCCAGATCTCCCAGGTGGATGCGTCGAACGAGGGGGTGGAGGTGTGGCCGCTGCGGTCGCCGGGGCGGAGCTGCAGGTAATCGGCGCTCCGCACCAGGCGAGTCACCGCGCGGTGGGTGATCAGCGCACCTTTCGGCGTGCCCGTGGATCCCGACGTGTAGACCACGGAGGCGAGCGCCGCGCCGCCCGGGTCCGGCACCACCGCCGCGACGCCGTCCGGGAGACCGGCGAGCGACAGCGTCGGGAGTCCGCACCCCGCGAGCTGCGCCGGCACCGCGTCGCGCACCAGCAGCGCGCTCGCGCCGGAGTCGCGCAGCATGAAGCCCAGGCGCTCCGCCGGGTAGTCGGGGTCCAGCGCCACGTACGCCGCGCCCGCCTTGAGCACGCCCAGGAGCGAGGGGATCAGCTCCGCCGAGCGCTCCACCGCCACGCCCACGCGGTCGCCGGGGCGCACGCCGAGCGCCTGCAGCCGCGCCGCGACGCGGTCGGCCCGCGCCTGCAGCTCGGCGTAGGTGAGGACGCGGTCGCCGTGCTCCACTGCGGGCGCGCCGGGATGGAGCCGCGCCTGCTCCGCGAAGAGCGCGTGCAGCGTGGCGTCGCGGGGATACGGGGGCGATTCGCCCGCGCGGGCGAGGATCGCGTGCTCCTCGTCGGCGGAGAGGAGCGGGAGGCGCGAGACGGGGGCTTCGGGGTCGGCCAGGCCGGCGGCCAGGAGCGCCTCGAAGTGGCCGATCATCCGCCGCACCGTGGCGGCGTCGAACAGGTCCTCCGCGAACTCCCAGATCATCACCACCTCGTCGCCCGCGTGCTGCTGGGCGCGGGGGATCACCACCACGTTCAGGTCGAACTTGGCGGACTCGTTTCCCAGTCCCTCCTCCACCTCCAGCTTCGCATCCCCCAGCGCCAGCTCGGGATAGGGCGCGTGGTGGAAGTTGAAGGCGACCTGGAAGATCGGGAGATGGCCCCGCGAGCGCTCCGGGTCCACCGCGGCGACGATCTCGGCGAAGGGCACGTCCTGGTGGCGCCAGGTCTCCACCACGGCGGTGCGCACGCGCTCCACCAGCGCCTCGAAGCCGGGGTCGGCGGAGAGGTCGGCGCGGATGGGGATGGTGTTCACCACCATGCCGATCAAGTCCTCGCTCTCGCGCAGCCGCCGCCCGGCCACGCCGCTGCCGACGCAGAAGTCCGTCTCGCCGGTGCAGCGGTGCATCAGCGCCTCGAAGGCGGCGAAGAGCGTGGTGAAGAGCGTGACGCCGCGCCGCCGGCTGAACGCGTCCGCCGCCGCGAAGAGCTCCCGCGGAAGCCGTACCCGGTGCGCGCTCCCCCGGAAGCTCATCTCCGCCGGGCGCGGCCGGTCCGTGGGCAGCTCCAGCATCGGCGGCGCGCCCTCCAGCCGGCGCTTCCACCACTCCAGGTGCTCGCGGGCTTCGGGAGATTTCACCCACTCCCGCTGCCACGCCGCGAAGTCGCCGAACTGCACCGCGGGCTCCGGCAGCGGGTGCGCCTCGCCGCGCGCGAAGGCGGGGTAGATGGCGGTCAGCTCGCGCAGGAACACCGCGAAGCTCCACCCGTCGTGCACCAGGTGCTGCTCGATGGCGAGGAGCACGTGGTCGCCCTCGCCCAGGCGGATGAGCGACCAGCGCACCAGCGGCAGCCGCTCCAGGTCGAAGGGCGCGCGGAACTCCGCCGTGAGCAGCGCGTCCAGCCGCGCATCGCGCTCCGTGTCGGCGAGCGCGGAGAGGTCGTGGAGGGGGAGGCGGACGGTCCACGGCGCGTGCACCACCTGCGCGGGCGCGCCGTCGACCGCCGGGAAGGTGGTGCGGAAGATCTCGTGGCGGCGGACGATCTCCGACAGGCTCCGGCGCAGCGCCTCGGGGTCGAGCCGGCCGCGCAGCCGCAGGCGGGCCTGGAACTGATAGGACTGGATCGTCGGATCGAGCTGCTGCAGGAACCAGACCCGCTCCTGCGCGAACGAGAGCGGCAGGTCGCCCGTCCGCGGCACGGCCGTGATCGCCACGCCGGGGCCCGGCGGCGCCTCGGCCTGCCCGCGCTCCTCGATCCGGGCCGCGAGCGCGCCGAGGACCGGGCGCTCGAACATGTCGCGCAGCGCGAGCGCCACGCCCATCCGGTCCCGCACCCGCGCCATGACCTGGGTGGCGAGCAGCGAATGTCCTCCCAAATCGAGGAAGCTGTCCTCCGCGCCGATCCGCTCGACGCCGAGGATCTCGCTCCAGATGACGGCGAGCGCCTCCTCGGTGGCCGTGCGCGGGGCCACGTGCCCGCGCTCTCCGAGCGCATGCCGCACCGACTCCGGCGCAGGCAGCGCCTTGCGGTCCACCTTGCCGTTCGGATTGAGCGGCAGCTCCTCCAGGAGGACGAAGGCCGCGGGGACCATGTGCTCGGGCAGGCGCTCGCGGAGGGCGGCCCTGACGTCGCGGATGAGCTGGCCCGGGCTGGTCCAGGCCCACTCCCGCGGCCGGACCGCGGCATCCGGGGCCTCCCGCGGCTCGCCCGGTCGACGGGCGTACAGATTGTAGAGGCCGGTGCGGGTGAGCATCCGGTCCTGCTCGACGGCGACCTCGAAGCCGTTGCGCCGCAGCAGGTCGAGAGCCCGCTGCACCCGCCCGTCGAGGTCGTGGACCTCCACGACGACCTGCCGGACTTTCGGCCAGTCCTCCTCGCGCAGGCCGGCGAGCACCTCCAGCTCGCTCTTCTCCACGTCGATCTTGAGCAGGTCGATCCGTTCGATCCCCTCCTCGGCGAGGACGTCGGACAGGGTCCGCAGCCGGCAGGCGTGGCGCTCGGCCTGGAGCCGCTCGTCGAGCAGCTCTTCGATCTGGCCGTCCGAGAGCCCGGCTTCCTCCTGCCGGCCGGCCAGGAAGGTGCGCACGACCTGCCGGTCCTCGGCGGCGTCCGCGAACCGGCCGGAGATCAGCGTCGCGTGGGGGTAGTAGGTGAGCTCGGCGGTCCCCGGCCGGTCGGCGAGGCCGCAGTCATGGAGCCGGACGTCGAGGCCGTGCAGGTCGGCGTTGATCCGCAGGGTCTCGAACACCGGCGGGATGGGCTCGAAGGCATGGATCCGGACCGCGGCCTCCCGGCCGGCGAACAGGCTGAAGAGGCCGATGTTGGCGCCCACGTCGAAGACGCAGTCGCCGTCCCGGAGCTCGATGCCGTGCCGCAGGTAGCTGCGGTCGGCGAAGATCTCCTCCCACAGGAACTCGGTCTCGCCATGGCCGCGATGGGCGACCACGGTGCCGTCCGGCAGCTCGTGGAAGCCGCAGCCCTCGAGCCGCCCATCCCGTTCCAGGCGCAGCCAGCGGCGGACCGCGGACGCCCGCCGCAGGCCCGGCCGCAGGTACGCCACCAGCCGCCGGTCGCCGCCGGGACCCTCCGCCGCGGTCACGACCGAGCCCTCGACGCCGGGGTGCTCGTCGAGGCACGCCTCGATCTCGCCGAGCTCGATCCGGAAGCCGCGGATCTTGACTTGAAAGTCGATCCGGCCGAGGTACTCGATCGCGCCGTCCAGCCGATACCTTGCCAGGTCGCCGGTCCTGTAGAGGCGGGCGCCTGCTGCGCTCCACCACCTCGCGTCGTCCTGGCCGAACGGGTCCGGGACGAAGCGCTCGGCGGTCAGGTCCGGGCGGTTCAGATACCCGCCTCCGACCTGGACGCCGCCGATGTAGAGCTCCCCGGTCTCGCCCACCGGCACCGGCCGCAGCTCCGCATCGAGCAGGTGGATGCGGGTGTTCGCCACCGGCCTGCCGATGGGCACCGCGGCGTCGGTCGACCCTGGATCGCAGGGCCACCAGGTGACGTCGACCGCCGCCTCCGTGGGGCCGTAGAGGTTGTGCAGCTCGACGCCGGGCAGACACGCGAAGAAGCGGCGCTGCAGATCCATCGGCAGCGCCTCGCCGCTGCAGATCACCCGGCGCAGACAGGCCCGGCCCGGAGCCTGCTCGAGGAAGGCCCGCAGCATCGGCGGCACGAAGTGCAGCGTCGTCACGCCCTCGCGCGCGATCAGGTCGGCCAGGTAGCCAGGGTCCTGGTGCCCGCCCGGCCGCGCCAGGACGAGGCGGGCGCCGGTCATCAGCGGCCAGAAGAATTCCCAGACCGACACGTCGAAGCTGAACGGGGTCTTCTGCAGGACACGATCGCCGGGGCCGAGGCCGAAGGCCTCCTGCATCCACAGGAGCCGGTTGCAGATGCCGCGATGCGCGTTCATGGCGCCCTTGGGCCGGCCGGTCGAGCCGGAGGTGTAGATGACGTAGGCAGGGTGATCGGGGAGGACCACGGGCGCGGCAAACGGCGCGGCATCCATGATCTCATCCAGGAGGA
>JBJMPM010000300.1:0-2992 GCA_045803205.1 Longimicrobiaceae bacterium | reverse complement strand
CCACACTGCACATTCGCCCGCCCGGGGCGCGGCGGGGAGGCCGGCGGCCACGGACCTCCGCAAGGTGTTCCGCCGGCGCACCGAGGCGCTGATCGAACGGCTCACCGCGCAGGCATCCGACGAGGCGCTCGCGGCCGCCCTGGAGGCGCCCTCCGACGTAGGCGGGCTGGCGCGTCTGCTCTCGGACCTGGCGACGCTTGGGATGGAGGTGGAGAGCATCGATCCCTTCGCGGAGGCCATCGCCCGTGGAGTGGAGGCCAAGCAGGAGCTGCTGCGCGAGGCGGGCGGCGGGTGGAGCAGCCCCGAGGTGGCACGGCATCTCGGACTGACGCGGCAGGCGGTGGACAAGCGGCGGAAGGCGGGGAAGCTGCTCGCACTCCAGAGCGGACGGGGCGACTACCTCTACCCCGTCTGCCAGTTCACCGAGCACGGCGTGCTCTCCGGCATCGACCGCTTCCTTGCGGCGTGCCCGCCCAGCGGCGGCTGGACGCGGCTCGACCTCCTCCTCACCCCGGCCGAGGAGATCGGCGACCTCTCGCCCCTCGAAGCGCTGCGCCTTGGCGACGTGGCGGCGGCTGCACGCGCGGCATCGATGTTTGGAGAGCTCGGCGGGCCTTCGGGCGCGGACGCGTGAGCGCGCAAGGGCCCGCACCTCCTCCCGACCTCCACGCCCGCCGCCTGCCGCTCCGAACGATCCAGCCGGACACGATGCTGTGGCGCGTGCACGACATCCGGTGGGACCCGATCTGGTTCGGCCCGGCGCCCGGTGCCGAGCCGTACGGGCGCTTCGACGCGGGCGCGGGCGAGTTCCGGGTGTGCTACGTCGGGCTGTCGCCGGCGGCGGCGTTCGCCGAGACGTTCCTGCGCAATCCCGGCCGGCGCGTGCTGGACCGCACGCTGCTCGGCAGCCGCGCGATCACCGTTCTCACGAACCGGCGGCCGCTGTCCCTGGTTCGCCTGTACGGCCCCGGGCTGGCGCGGCTCGGCGCCACCGCAGAGGTTGCGCACGGGCCGGCATACGATCTCGCCCGCGCGTGGTCGCTCGCGCTCTGGACCCACCCGGCGCGTCCGGACGGCATTCTCTACCATTCCCGCCACGATGACGACGAGCTCTGCGCCGCGTTGTTCGACCGAGCCCCAGAGGCCGTCGGCCACGTGCGTTCGGAGCGACTGCTGTCGAGCCCACTCCTGCGCGGGCTGCTCACCCGCTACCTGGTGAAGCTCGATCCGCGCGGGTAGGTCCCTCCCCCGTCACCCCTGGAACGTCCGCCCATGAACTGGCTCGTGCTCGTCGGCGTGGTGATCGTGATCGTGGGGTTCGTGCTGCGGCTCAATCCCCTGCTGGTGGTGACGGTGGCGGGGGTCGCCACGGGGCTCGCGGGCGGGCTCGACCCCGTGGCCGTGGTGGCGGCGTTCGGGAAGAGCTTCGTGGAGAACCGCTACGTGGCCATCGTCTGGCTGGTGCTGCCGGTGATCGGGCTGCTGGAGCGCTACGGGCTGCAGGAGCGCACCCGCGAGCTCATCTCCCGCGTCCACGCGGCCACCACCGGGCGCGTGCTGCTGGCCTACCTGGCGGTGCGGCAGGTCACCGCGGCGCTGGGGCTCACCTCGCTGGGCGGGCACGCGCAGATGGTGCGGCCGCTCATCGCGCCCATGGCCGAGGCCGCCGCCGAGACGCGCCACGGCGAGCTCCCGCGCCGGGTGAGCGAGCGCATCCGCGCCTACTCGGCGGCCACGGACAACGTCGGGCTCTTCTTCGGCGAAGACATCTTCATCGCCATCGGCTCCATCCTGCTCATCCGCGGGTTCCTGGAGCAGAACGGGATCGTCATCGAGCCCATCCACCTCGCCCTCTGGGCCATCCCCACGGCCGTCGCCGCGTTCCTGGTGCACGGCGCGCGGCTCCTCCTGCTCGACCGCCGCCTGGCCGCGCAGGTCGAATCCGAGCGGGCGGAGGGGTGATGGTCACGCTCGAGCTCATCTACGTGCTGATGGGGCTGCTGCTCGGCGGCATCGCCCTGGTCAACCTGCGCGACCGCACCAACCGGAAGCGCTTCGGCAACGTGGCGTTCTGGGGGATGTACGCCGCGACCTTCCTCTTCGGCAGCTACCTCCCGCACCTGGTGAGCGGGCTCCTGGTGATCGCGATGGCCGTGGTCGCCGGGCTCGGCGGGCTCGGCCGGGGAGACCCGGATACCACGACCCCCGAGGAGCGGGCGGAGAGCGCGCGCCGGCGCGGGAACCTCCTCTACGTTCCCGCCCTCCTCGTCCCCGGGGTGGCGCTGCTGGGCACGCTGACGCTGAAGAAGGCGACGCTGCACGGCCACCCGCTGGTCGATCCCAGGCAGGTGACGGTGATCTCGCTCGGCATCGCCACGCTCGTCGCGCTGGCCGTGGCGCTGGCGATGCTGCGGCCGGCGGTGTCGGTGCCGATCCGCGAGGCGCGGCGGCTGATGGACACCGTGGGGTGGGCGGCGGTGCTCCCGCAGATGCTGGCGGCGCTCGGCGCGCTCTTCGCGCTGGCGGGGGTGGGGAAGGTGGTGAGCGAGGTGGTGACGCGCTGGATCCCGCTGAACGGGCCCTTCGCCGCCGTGGTGGTCTACGCGCTGGGGATGGCGCTCTTCACCATGCTGATGGGGAACGCCTTCGCCGCGTTCCCGGTGATGGCGGCGGGGATCGGGCTGCCGCTGATCGTCGGGCGCTTCCACGGCGACCCGGCGGTGGTGGCGGCCATCGGGATGCTGGCGGGGTTCTGCGGCACACTGATGACGCCGATGGCCGCGAACTTCAACATCGTGCCCGTGGCCCTGCTGGAGCTGCCGGACGAGAAGTCGGTGATCCGCGTGCAGGTGCCCACCGCGCTCGTCCTGCTCGCGGTCAACACCCTCCTCATCTACTTCCTCGCCTTCCGCGGATGATCGTGCATTCAGACAAACGGAACGGTCTCACACAGAGGACCAGAGGGAACGGAGAACATCAACGGTTTTCTCTG
>JBJMPM010000294.1:0-11176 GCA_045803205.1 Longimicrobiaceae bacterium | reverse complement strand
GACGATCACGTAGCAGCAGAGCGAGATGTGGTAGAACAGCAGGTCCACGTAGAAGTCCTGCCCGCCGACCGCCAGGTGGTACTGGCTCCCCACCAGCGCGAAGCCCACCCCCAGTTCCAGCAGGAAGTCGCGCACGTTGGCGAGCAGCGCCCGTTCCAGGTCGCGCTCCTGCAGCGCCGGCCCGAGCTGGAGGAACTCGAAGTGGTATGGGTCCTTGAGCAGCTCCCGCACGAGGTCCGTCTGCCCTGCCGGGAGCGCGCGGTCGAAGTTGGTGACCGCGCGGCCGCTGCGGGCGTGCAGCCCGGTGCCGATCTGGTGCATGCGCTGAGTTTTCGAAATTTTTTTGCAGGACATCCGGTCGGCGAGCTCACCTCGTCTTCTGCGTCTGAAGGCTTCGCCAACTGCGTCATCAGGGGGAATCGAGCACTCCGCTGCCTCCGTGCGCTCCCCCGGTCCTCGTGCATGCGGCGAAGATCGTCATCCATCCGTCGATGCGCAGGACGTGCACGGCGGCCGGACTCGCCTGGTGACCCCCTGATCGATCGGTTGAGACAGCCTGCGCCTGCTGCACTGCGGAGGGAGTGAGGGGGGCTCTCCAAAAAAAAATTTCGAAAACTCAGCGCGAGCGCCGCCTGCAGTCACTCGTCGACGGGATCGGTGCGAGAGAGAGGCATGCTGCAACTAAATCGACGAAAAACCGTTTTCCTTCACACCTTCTTCACGCCGTCCCACCCGGTCTTTGTGCGCCCTTAACGGGCTCACCCTTACCATTCCCTCCACGATCCGCCAACCCGGCGATGGCACGCCGGACGGGTCGAACCGAGGAGGCGCACATGAACCGCTGGAAACTCGTTCTCCCGATGCTGCTGGCGTTCGCCGCCTGCGGGTCTCCGCCGGCAGGCGAGGAGCCTCCGAACGCGCGGGTGCTCGACGGCGTGTGGGCCGTCGACTTCACCCTGGAGTCTCCCCTCCTCCCCGGACGCATGCCCCGGCAGCAGACGCTGCACGGGGAGCTGGCGCTGCTGCGCAACGCCACCCTCGGCGCCCAGCCGGACCTCTCCGGGCGTCCGACGCATTCGGGGAGCTACGCCGCGCGCTTCCGCCCCTTCGGGTTCGAGATCGACGGCGGGTCGAGCACGCCCGCGCTCGAGGCCCGGCTCACCGCGGGAGACTCGGTGGAGATCGCGCTGCAGCCGGGCGACCCCGCGGGGGTGCGCATGCTGGGCGTGCTCGCCGGCGATTCGGTGGCGGGCAGGTGGAGGTACGACCACGACCGGGGCGGGGTCGCCTCCGGCCGGTTCGTGATGCGGCGCCGCTGAAGCAGGCTTCACCCCGGGAGAACGACGAGGAACGGATGCTCGACCTGATCTACCTGCTGGCGACCGTGGCATTCTTCGCCGCGATGCTCGCCTACGTGCGCGGCTGCGAGGCACTGGGCCGCGACGAGACCGTGGCCGCGGAGGCGCCGCATGAACGCTGAGAGCTGGACCCTGCTCGGGGTGGCGCTCGCGCTGCTGGTCTACCTGACCTACACCCTGCTGCGCCCGGAGAAGTTCTGAGATGACCGCCAACGGATGGCTCCAGATCGGCTTCTTCTGCCTCGTGCTGCTGGCGGTGACGAAGCCGATGGGTATCTACGTCCAGCGCGTCTACGAGGGGAAGATGCGCTGGCTGGCGCCGGTGGAGCGGGCCATCTACCGCGCCGGGGGGATCGATCCCGACGAGGACCAGCACTGGACGCGCTATGCCGCGGCCCTGCTGCTCTTCAGCGCCGTGTCGATGCTCGTCACCTACGCCGTTCTGCGGCTGCAGGCGGTGCTCCCGCTCAACCCGCAGCACATGGCCGCCGTGCCCGACCGGCAGGCGTTCGAGACGGCGGCGAGCTTCACCACCAACACCAACTGGCAGAGCTACTCGGGCGAGGCGATGATGTCGTACCTCTCCCAGATGACGCAGCTCGCCTTCCACAACTTCGCCTCAGCCGCGGTCGGTGTCGCCGCGGCGGTCGCGCTGGTCCGGGGGCTGGTGCGCCGCTCGGCGGGGCGGCTGGGCAACTTCTGGGCGGACCTGGTGCGGGGCACGCTCTACCTCTTCATCCCCCTCTCCATCGTCCTGGCCCTCCTGCTGGTGCAGCAGGGGGTGATCCAGAACTTCCGGCCCTACGCCGTGGTGACGACGCTCGAAGGGGCGAAGCAGACGATCGCGATGGGGCCCGTCGCCAGCCAGGAGGCCATCAAGCAGCTCGGCACCAACGGCGGCGGCTTCTTCAACGCCAACGCGGCGCACCCGTTCGAGAGCCCCACGCCGTGGACCAACTTCCTCTCCATGATCGCCATCTTCATGGTGCCGGCGGGGCTGGTCTACGCCTTCGGGCGGATGGCGGGGCGGCCGCGGCACGGCTGGGCGGTATGGTCGGCGATGTTCGTCCTCTTCTTCGCCGGCGTATCCGTGGCCTACTCCGCCGAGGCCCGGGGGAACCCGATCCACGCGGCGCGCGGGGTGGACGTGCACGCCAGCGCCACGCAGCCCGGCGGCAACATGGAGGGGAAGGAGACGCGCTTCGGCATCGCCAACAGCGCGCTGTACGCGGTGATCACCACGGATGCGAGCTGCGGGGCGGTGAACGCCATGCACGACTCCTTCACCCCGCTGGGCGGCCTCGTCCCGCTGGCCAACATCCAGCTCGGCGAGCTGATCTATGGCGGCGTGGGCTCGGGGCTCTACGCCATGCTGGTGATGGTGGTGCTCACCGTCTTCATCGCCGGCCTGATGGTGGGACGGACGCCCGAATACCTGGGGAAGAAGATCGGCAGCCGCGAGGTGCGGATGGCCATGCTCTACGTCCTCGTCTTCCCCGCAGCGATCCTCACGCTCACCGCGATCTCCTCGATCGCCACGCCCGGGCTGAAGGGCCTGAACAACTCGGGGCCGCACGGGCTGAGCGAGATCCTGTACGCCTTCACCTCGACCGCGGGGAACAACGGGAGCGCCTTCGCCGGGCTCACCGGGTCGACCTACTACTACAACACGATCTTCGGCCTGAACACGCTCGTCGGCCGCTTCGCCATGATGGTGCCGATGCTGGCGCTGGGCGGGTTCATGGCCGAGCGGAAGATCGCGCCCGAGACCGCCGGCACCTTCCCGGTCGACACGCCGCTCTTCGTGGCGCTGCTGATCGGGGTGATCGTGATCGTCGGCGCGCTGACCTTCTTCCCCGCGCTCGCGCTGGGGCCCGTCGTCGAGCACCTGCTGATGAATGCCGGGAGGCTGTTCTGATGTCTACCGAGATCCGTGAGCCAGAGACCGTCGCGCCGATCGGGACGGGAGACGCTGGAGGGGCATCCGCGCGGCGGCTGAAGGCACGCGCGCTGTTCGACGGGCCGATCGTGAAGCGCGCGGCGCGCGACGCCGTGGCCAAGCTGGACCCGCGCCACATGGTGCGGAACCCGGTGATGTTCGTGGTGCTGGTGGGCAGCGTCCTGACCACGCTCGTGCTCGTCCGGCAGATCGTGGAGGGAGAGGCGGGGACCGGGTTCACGCTGCAGATCGCGCTCTGGCTCTGGTTCACCGTGCTCTTCGCCAACTTCGCCGAGGCGATGGCGGAGGGGCGCGGGAAGGCCCAGGCCGACACGCTGCGCAAGAGCCGGGTGGAGACGAAGGCGAAGCGCCTGCGCGACCCGCGCGACCGCGGCGACTACGTGGAGGTGGCGGGGACGGAGCTGCGCATGGGCGACGTGATCGTCTGCGTGCCCGGCGACGTGATCGCCTCGGACGGCGAGGTGGTCGACGGCGTGGCGTCGGTGGACGAGAGCGCCATCACCGGCGAATCCGCGCCCGTGGTGCGCGAGTCCGGCGGCGACCGCTCGGCCGTCACCGGCGGCACGCGCGTGCTCTCGGACTGGCTGGTGATCCGCGTGACCTCGAACCCGGGCGAGACCTTCATCGACCGCATGATCGCGCTGGTCGAGGGCGCATCGCGGCAGAAGACGCCGAACGAGATCGCGCTCACCATCCTGCTCTCCGGGCTGACGATCATCTTCCTCCTGGCGGTGGTGACGCTGCAGCCGTTCGCGATCTACAGTGGCGCGGCGGTACCGATCCCGGTGCTGATCGCGCTCCTCGTCTGCCTGATCCCGACGACGATCGGGGGATTGCTGTCGGCCATCGGGATCGCGGGGATGGACCGGCTGATCCAGCACAACATCATCGCCACCAGCGGCCGCGCGGTGGAGGCGGCGGGCGACGTGAACACGCTGCTGCTGGACAAGACGGGGACGATCACGCTGGGCAACCGCCAGGCGGCGGAGTTCATCCCCCTCACCGGGATCAGCGAGCAGCGGCTGGCCGACCGTGCGCAGCTCGCCTCGCTCGCCGACGAGACGCCGGAGGGGCGCAGCATCGTGGTCCTCGCCAAGGAGCGCTTCGGCCTGCGCGGGCGCACCGTGCAGGAGGACGAGCACCATCACCCGATGGAGTTCGTCCCCTTCACCGCGGCCACGCGGATGAGCGGCGTCAACGTCGGGGAGATGGAGCTGCGCAAGGGCGCGGGCGACTCGGTCGCGCGCTGGGTGCGCGAGGCCGGGGGCACCGTCTCGGCCGAGCTCGATGCGGCGGTCGACCGCGTGGCGCGCGAGGGGGGCACGCCGCTGGTGGTGGCCGAGAGGAACGGCGGGCGCGCGCAGGCCCTCGGCGTGATCTACCTGAAGGACGTGGTGAAGGGCGGGATGCGCGAGCGCTTCGACCGGCTCCGCGCCATGGGGATCCGCACCATCATGATCACCGGCGACAACCCGCTCACCGCCGCGGCCATCGCGCAGGAGGCCGGGGTGGACGACTTCCTCGCCGAGGCGAGGCCCGAGGACAAGATGGACGTGATCCGCCGCGAGCAGCAGGGCGGGCGCCTGGTGGCGATGACGGGCGACGGGACCAACGACGCCCCGGCGCTGGCGCAGGCCGACGTGGGCGTGGCGATGAACACCGGCACGCAGGCGGCCAAGGAGGCGGGGAACATGGTGGACCTCGACTCCAACCCCACCAAGCTGATCGAGGTGGTGGAGATCGGGAAGCAGCTGCTGATGACGCGCGGCAGCCTGACCACCTTCTCCATCGCCAACGACGTGGCCAAGTACTTCGCCATCATCCCCGCGATGTTCATGGCCACCTACCCGGCGCTCGACACGCTGAACGTGATGCGCCTGCACTCGCCGCGGAGCGCCATCCTGGCCAGCGTGATCTTCAACGCGCTGATCATCGTCGCGCTGATCCCGCTGGCGCTGCGCGGGGTGAAGTACCGCCCGGCGCCCGCGTCGACCGTGCTGCGCCGCAACCTCCTCGTCTACGGTGTCGGCGGGCTGATCGTCCCGTTCATCGGGATCAAGGCGATCGACCTGCTGCTCGTGCTTCTCCGGCTGGTGTGAGGCGGAGAAGTGCCAAGTGCCAAGTGCTGAGTGCTGAGTGCTGAGTGCTGAGTGCTGAGTGCTGAGGATCGAGCGAACGCCTGTGCAGTCGCGTCGATCCCACCCATGTCATCCTGAGGCCGGACGCACAGATACAGCGTACGCGCCAAGTCGTGCAGGCCGAAGGATCTATAGCCGGCGCCACGATGCGCTTCGGAAGCATGCAGTCGGCCGGCGCAACGGAGAAGACGATGATCAAGAACCAACTGCGGCCCGCGATCGTGATGACGCTCGCGCTGATGGTGATCACCGGGCTCGTCTACCCCGGGATCGTGACCGGGCTTGCCCAGGCGCTCTTTCCCCGACAGGCGAACGGCTCCATGGTGAGCGTGAACGGCCGCGTGGTGGGCAGCGAGCTGATCGCGCAGGGCTTCGCCTCGCCCGCGTACTTCCACCCGCGCCCGTCCGCCGCGGGGAGCGGCTACGACGCGACGGCGTCCGGTGGCACCAACAAGGGGCCGACCGACCGCAAGCTCGCGGACACCCTCGTCGCCCAGGCGGTGGACGAGGCGGCGAGCCAGGACGGCGCCGTGAAGGGCCACGTCCCCGCGGACATGGCGACGCGCTCGGCCTCGGGGCTGGACCCGCACATCTCGCCCGCGAACGCGGAGCTTCAGGTCGCCCGCGTCGCCGCCGCGCGCGCGGCCGACCCGGCCAGGGTGCGGGCGCTCGTCGCGCGGCACCTCGAGGGACGCACGTTCGGCCTGCTGGGCGAGCCGCGGGTGAACGTGCTGCTGTTGAACCTGGACCTGGATCACGAGCTCGGCGCGCCGCGGACCGCGGCGCCGGCTCGTCCCTGAATCACCGACCCGAACGCGGCCCCATTCGCCGCTGGAGGATAGACCGATGAGACCGATGTTGCTCGCGGGCGCCCTCGCCCTGGCCACGCCCGCGCTCGCGCAGCAGGCCGACACCACCGCGCACGTGACCTTCGGCGCCTTCGTGGACGGCTACTACGCGTACGACTTCAACCGCCCCGCGGGGCACGACCGCGCGTTCACCACGCAGGCGCAGCGGCACGACGAGTTCGCGCTCAACCTCGCCCACGTGGAGGCGAAGTACCAGTCGCCACGGGCCCGCGCGCGGCTGGCGCTGCAGGCGGGGACCAGCGTGCACGCGAACTACGCCGCCGAGCCGGACTCCATCGCCGGCTTCCAGAACCTCCACCCGCTGGTCCAGGAGGCGTACGCGGGGATCGCCGTCACGCCCAGGCTGTGGATCGACGGCGGGATCTTCCTGTCGCACATCGGCAGCGAGAGCTGGATCTCGCTCGACAACCTGACCTACACGCGCTCGCTGGCCGCCGAGTTCTCGCCGTACTACGAGACCGGGGTGCGGGCCACCTGGCAGGCGCACCCGTCGCTCGTCGCGACGGCGGTGGTGGTGAACGGATGGCAGAACATCTCCGAGACCAACCACGACAAGGCCGCCGGCGTCCGGCTCGACTGGACGGCATCGCCCGCGGTCACCGTCTCCTACAGCAACTTCGTGGGCCGCGAGGCGAGCGCGGCGACCGGCGAGCAGGACGTGCGCTTCTTCAACGACGTCAGCGCCCGGATCGCCCCGTCGAGCCGCGTGCTCATCATCCCCACCGTCGACCTCGGTACGCAGGGCGGCGACACGTGGTATGGGGCGTCGCTGGTGGGCCGCTACGCCGTGACGCCCACCGTGGCCGTGAACGGCCGGGTGGAGCGGTACGATGACGAAGACGGGGTGATCGCCCCCGGGCTGCGCGTGAACGGCGCGTCGCTGGGGATCAGCGTCGCGCGCGGGCCGGCGACGTGGCGCACGGAGCTGCGCGCCCTCTTCGGCGCGGACGACGCCATCTTTCCGGGGCACGACGGGCCGAAGACCTCGAACGTGGCGGCCGTGACCTCCATCGCCCTGCGATTCTGAACGAATGTCCGCGGACCGCCGCCCCGACCCCGAAGCGCTCCTCGCCCGGCTCAGGCTGGACGAGGGGCGCCCGCGCGGCGGCCGGCTGAAGATCTTCTTCGGCGCCAACGCGGGGGTGGGGAAGACCTTCGCGATGCTGGAGGAGGCGCGGCTGCGGCGGCGCGATGGCGTCGACGCCGTGGTCGGCTACGTGGAGACGCACGGGCGGAAGGACACCGAGGCGCTGCTGGAGGGGCTGGAGATCCTGCCGCGGCGCCAGGTGGACTACCGCGGGATCGCCCTTCCCGAGTTCGACCTGGACGCGGCGCTGGAGCGCAGGCCGAAGCTGGTGCTGGTGGACGAGCTGGCGCACACCAACGCGCCGGGGTCGCGCCACGTGAAGCGCTGGCAGGACGTGCAGGAGCTGCTGGCGGCGGGGATCGACGTCTACACCACCGTCAACGCCCAGCACGTCGAGAGCCTGAACGACCTGGTCGCGCGGATCACCGGCGTGCGCGTGCGCGAGACGGTGCCCGACTCCGTCTTCGAGCGCGCGGACGAGGTGGAGCTGGTCGACCTCTCCCCCGAGGAGCTGCTCAAGCGCCTGTCGGAGGGGAAGGTCTACGTCGCCGAGCAGGCGTCGCGCGCCGCGCAGAACTTCTTCACCCGGCCCAACCTCACGGCGCTGCGGCAGATCGCGCTGCGGCAGGTGGCCGACCGCGTCGACTCGCAGATGCAGGTGCTGCGGCGCGCGGGCGCGGCGCCCGGCACCTGGCCGGTGGCGGAGCGCATCCTGGTGGGCGTGGGGCCGGCGCCGCAGTCGCGGCGGATCGTGCGCGCGGCCAAGCGGATGGCCGACCGCCTGGGCGCCGAGTGGATCGCCCTGTTCGTGGAGACGCCCGAGTACGCCCGCTGGCCGGAGGCGGACCGCAGCCGCGTATGGGAGACCATGCGCCTGGCGGAGCAGCTCGGCGCGCGCACCGCCACCGTGACCGGGGCCGACGCGTCCACCGAGCTGCTGGAGTACGCCCGCGTCCACAACGTCTCCAAGTTCGTCATCGGGAAGCCGAGCCACCCGCGCTGGCGCGACCTGGTGTTCGGCTCCAAGCTCGAGCGGATCGTCCGCAAGAGCGGAGACGTGGACGTCTACGTCATCACCGGCGAAGAGGACCAGGAAGCCCCGCGACGCCGCCGGGCAGCTCCGGCGCCGCGCAGCCCCGTCGCCGAGTACCTGGTCGTCGCGGCGGTGATCGCGGCGTGCACCGGGCTCGGATGGCTGATGTTCGGCCGGTTCGAGCGCACCAACGTGGCGATGGTGTACCTGCTCGCGGTGATCGCCGTCTCCGCGCGCTTCGGCCGTGGACCTTCGGTGCTGGCCGCCGTGCTGAGCGTCGCGGCGTTCGACTACTTCTTCGTCCCGCCGCACTTCACCTTCGCGGTCTCCGACACGCAGTACCTGATCACCTTCGGCGTGATGCTGGTGGTGGCGCTGGTGACCAGCACGCTCACCGGACGTCTCCGCGAGCAGGGCCAGCTCTCCCGCGCACGCGAGCGCCGCACGTCCGCGCTGTACGACATGGGCCGCGACGTGGTGCAGCACGCGGGGGTGGATGAGGTGCTGCGCGCCGGCGCCGCGCACGTGCGGGAGGTGTTCGAGGCCGAGGTGACGGTGTTCGTTCCCGACGCCCGCGGAACGCTGGAGCCGTCGAGAGACGGCCGCGAAGCGCCGCCGCCGGACCCCGCCGAGCTCGGGGCGGCACGCTGGGTCTTCGCGCACAACCAGCCCGCGGGCGCGGGAACGGACTCGCTCCCCGGCGCGCGAGCGCTGTACCTGCCGCTCGCGGCGTCGCAGGGCGCCGTGGGTGTGATCGGAGTGAGGACCCACGACGTGTCGCGGTTCGCCGACCCCGAGCAGATGCACTTCCTGGAGGCGTTCGCGAACCAGCTCGCCGGGGCCGTCGAGCGTGCGCGGCTCGCCGAGGCCGCGCTGCGCGCGCAGCAGGCGCGGGAGATGGACCGGATGAGGAGTGAGTTCGTGGCCGTGGCCTCGCACGAGCTGCTCGCACCGCTCGACCGCCTGGAAGGGAGCATGGCGCGGGTTCGAGCGGCGGCGGCTGATGCGCCTCAGGGCGAGCTCCGCCGCGCGGTGGACGACGCCGAAAGCGAGGGCCGCCGCATGCGCGCGCTGGCCGACGACCTGCTTTACCTCTCGCGGCTCCAGGCGGGGCGGGAGACGACCTCGCCGCAGGTCGTCGCCGCGGATGAGCTGGTGACGCGCGTGGTCGGGCGGTTCCGCGACCGGGCGGAGGCTCGTGCTGTCGAGCTCGACACCGAGGTGGATGAGGAGGTCCCCGCCGTGCTGGCGAGCCCTGCCGGCGCCGAGCGCGCGCTGGTGGAACTGGTGAGCGTGGCCATCGGACTGGCGCCGGACGGCGGCTACGTGCTCGTCTCGGCGGATGCGGTCGACGGATTCGTTCAGATCTCCGCGGCCACGAGCGCCGCGGAGATCCCGCCGGAGGCGCAGGCCCGCATCTTCGACGCGTTCTCCCGCCTGCCCGGCGCTTCCCGTCCGGACGCCACCGGGCTGGGGCTCGCCATCGCCCGGGAGATCGTCCGGGCACATGGTGGGGAGATCTGGGTGGATTCGGGGCCGGGTCCCGGCGCTGTGTTCAGCTTTACGCTTCCGACCGCGGATGCGACTCGTCAAGCCGGGCGGTGACGTCGGCTCTGATACCGTTTCTGTTGATTGATAGTGCATTCTGCCAACGGAATGGACTCACACGGAGTCAACGGAGTTAACGGAGAATGCCTGGCAGTTCCTCCGTTGACTCCGTTGACTCCGTGTGAAACCCATCTGTGCTGGTCTTTTACGAATGCAGGCCGGCCGCGTAGTAGTCGCACTCCAGGTCGCGCTGGGTGGAAGGGGAAGTGCGCGCGAAGGAGTGCGTGCCGTCGACGGCCACCGGGATGCCGTGGCGGCGGCCCATCCGCACCACGCCCTGCACGGGGAGCACCTGGCCGGTGACGAAGCTCACGTGGCTCACCAGGATCAGCCGCGTCCGGGGCGTCACCGCCCGCTCGAAGATCCGCACCACCTCGTCCGCGTCTTCCGCCGGCACGGGCAGCGCCACCTGCTTCAGCACGATCCCGTCGCGGCGCTCGCGCCTGCTGCCAGGTCTGGATCATGTGCGGATAGTCCTGCGTGGACGTCAGCACCTCGTCGCCGGGGCGCAGGTCGAAGCCGAGCTGGCAGGTCTGCAGCCCCTCGGTGGCGTTGCGGGTGATGGCGACCTCTTCGGCGTCGCAGCCGAACATCCGCGCCAGCCCCTCGCGCACCGTCTCTCGCAGCGGCTCCAGCACGCGCCACATGGTGTGCACCGGCGCCTCGTTGCTGAAGTCGAGGTGCCGCTTCATCGCCTCCTGCACCAGCGCGGGCGAAGGACTGACGCCGGCGTTGTTCAGGTTGATGATGGCCCGGTTGACGGTGAACGCCTGCTGCACCGGCGCCCAGAACCGCTCGTCGCGCGCGATCTCCTCGGGGTCGCCGGTGAAGCGCGCCAGCTCCTCCCCGATCTCGCGGAGCTGCCCCGTGCCGGCGGACGCGAGCCAGGCCGCGGGCGCCGTGCGGCCGAGGGTGGAGAGGAAGTCGCGGCGGCTGAAGGACATCGTGATTGGCGCGACGGGATCGTGCTGAAGCAGGTGACGCTGCCGGTGCCGGCGGAAGACGCGGACGAGGTGGTGCGGATCTTCGAGCGGGCGGCGACGCCGAGGACGCGGCTGATCCTGGTGAGCCACGTGAGCTTCGTCACCGGCCAGGTGCTCCCCGTGCAGGGCGTGGTGCGGAT
>JBJMPM010000099.1:0-16410 GCA_045803205.1 Longimicrobiaceae bacterium | reverse complement strand
TTCCGCAGCCGGCTCCGGCGTGGCCGCAATCAGATCCTCACGGCCCTGCCGCCATCGGTGTGAACGCTGATTCCACGTGGCCGGGCCTCAGGATGACACCCGGGGGTGTCCGAAGAACGGGTTCAGCAACACCCTCTGAGGCCGGTCACGCCGCGGTTTCGGCATGTCCGGATGACGTCTCGGGGAGCTCGTGAGGCTTCCCGACAGCTTCTGAGCTCATTGGGCGCACTGACGTGGCAGAACGAAATCGTTGCTGTCCCGCATCGGTGCGCCAATCTTGGGATTCGAGGCCTGCAGCAACCCCTCCCGCAGCCCCGAGGTGCGCCATGAAGACCAAGGGCCAGTTCATCCTCTTCGAGACGCTCGCGGAGTTCGCGCAGTTCCTGGAGAAGCCGTTCGCGCGCGAGGTCACGCGCATCCAGAACCACCACACCCTCATCCCCAGCTACGGCGACTTCACCGGGTCCAACCACTTCGCGCTCCTCGCGGGGATCAAGGCCGCGCACCTGGAGCGGGGCTTCAAGGACATCGGCGAGAACCTGACCACCTTCCCCGACGGCACCGTGGCCGTCTGCCGCTCGTTCGAGGAAGACCCGGCGTGCGCGAAGGGAGCCAACACCGGCGCCGTCTGCATCGAGAACCTGGGGAACTTCGACAAGGGACGGGACAGGATGAAGGCGGCCCACCGCGACTGCATCGTGGAGGTGAACGCGCTGCTCTGCCGCAGGTTCAACCTGAAGGTGAACACCGACACCATCCTCTACCATCACTGGTTCGACCTGGTCACCGGGAAGCGCACCGGCGGCACCGGCACCACCAAGTCGTGCCCGGGGACGGCCTTCTTCGGGGGGAACGGGGTGGGGGAGTGCAGGGAGAACTTTTTCCCACTGGTCTCCGCGAAGCTCGCGGAGCTGGTGGGCACGCCGGGGCCGGTCGCCTCCGTCAGGTCGCCCGACGGCGTGCTGGTGGTGCGCAGCGGGCCGCGCGCGAGCTCGGACCCGGTGGGGGAGCTCCGCAACGGCGCGGTGGTGCACATCCACGACGCCAAGGGAATCTGGCGGAGGATCGACCCGGTGGAGCCGCGCTGGGTCTCCAGCCGCTTCCTGGTCGCGAGCTGACGGGATGTGAATCGAGCGGGTGATACCGCTTCTCAGAAGCGGTTGTGCATTAGAATGTCATCCTGAAGGCGCCGCTGCTCTATTCCATGATATCGCGCTGAATCGTGGCGGCGCCTGAAGGATCTATAGCTGCGGGAGCGATACGGCCGGCTGTGTTGCTGCCGATGTTACAGATCCTTCGGTCGCCGCCAGAAGCTGTTGTGGCATTCTGGTTTAGCGCAGCGGCTCCCTCAGGATGACATGTTCGGGGGAGCGTGCGGAATGCACAACGAACTCCTCGATCTGGTACGAGATCTGTTCCGGATCTGCATCAGCCGTTCAAACGCCACGCGGGGGCCCCGATTGAGGGCCCCCGCGTGCCTGCTGATTCCGTCCGCGTCCGCCGCGCGTCAGGCGACGGGGCGGCGGCCGGTGATCACGCGCCAGGCGATCACGATCACCGCGATGATCAGCAGGATCCACGCGACGCTCTTCAGCGCGGCGATCACCCCGCCGAAGCCCAGCAGGGCCAGGAGCAGCAGGATGATGCCGATGATGAGGATCATGTCCATAGGTGCCTCCCCCTGAGGGTGAAGTTTCGGTACTTCCCCGGCTTCGCCCCGGGAGTAAAGCAAGCGCTGTGCCGAACGTAAATCCGGGTGCCGTCCACAGTTCCGCAAAATGCGCGTTGCCGCCCCGCATCGGGGCCGATAGCTTCCCGCGCCATGCCCACCTCCCGCATCCAGCAGGTGCCCCCCGGGTCGCTCGACCTGCTCGCCGACGACGTCCGCCGGCGGCGCAGCGTGCAGCGCGCCTGGTTCGCGCTCGCCGAGGCGGGCGGCTACCAGGAGGTGATCCCCCCGACCTTCGAGTACGAGGAGGTCTTCACCCGCAGCGCCGGCCCCGAGCTGGCGTCGCGGCTGATCCGCTTCGTGGACCGCGACGGGGCGCTGGTGGCGCTGCGGGCGGACTTCACCTCGTCCATCGCCCGGGTGGTGGCCACGCGGCTGGCCGGCGCGCCGCTCCCGCTGCGGCTGGCGTACGCGGGAAAGGTGTACCGCCAGGAGCCCGAGGGGGTGGGCCGGCGCCGCGAGATCTTCCAGCTCGGCGCCGAGCTGATCGGCGACGCCTCGGCCGCGGCCGACGTGGAGGCGCTGCGGCTGGTGGTGACGCTCGCGCGGGAGCTGGGGATCGGCGAGTTCCAGATCAACCTGGGCGACATCCGCTTCATCCGCCCGCTCCTGCAGGGGCTGGCGCCGGAGCAGGCCGAGGCGCTGCGCACGGCCATCGACCGCAAGGACCGCGCGGCGCTGGCCGCCGGCGCGCGCGAGATCGGCGCCCCCGCCGCGGTGGCGCGGGCGCTGGTGGAGCTCCCGGAGCTCATCGGCCGCGGCGAGGTGCTGGGGCGCGCCCGCTCGCTGGCCACGGGGCCCGAGGCCGAGGCCGCCATCGAGCGCCTGCGCGAGGTCGACGCGCTCCTCACCGGCGAGGAGCGCCGCCACGTGGTGTACGACCTGGGCGAGATCCGCGGGCTGGGCTACTACACGGGGATCCAGTTCGAGCTCTTCGTGGCCGGCGTGGGGCGTGCGGTGGGGTACGGCGGCCGCTACGACTCCCTGCTGGCGCTCTACGGCGCCGACCGCCCGGCCGTGGGTTTCGCGCTGGAGACCGACGCCCTGGCCGACCTGCTGGCGGAGGTGCCGGCGTGACCCCGCTGCGCATCGCCCTCCCCAAGGGGCGGATGATGGACGAGGCGCTGCGGCTCTTCGAGGCGATGGGCGCGGTGATCGACCCCGCCGCGCGCGACACCCGGCGGCTCATCCTCCCCTCGGCCGACGGGCGCTTCGAGTTCCTCCCGGTGAAGAGCGGCGACGTTCCCGTCTACGTGGAGGCCGGCGTGGCCGACGCCGGCGTGGCGGGGATGGACGTGCTGGAGGAGGCGCAGCCGGACCTGCTGCGCCCGCTGGACCTGGGGTTCGGGGGATGCGTCCTGGCCGTCGCGGCGCCGGAGGGCGCGCCGTACCCGCGGCTGGCGGGGGGCGGCATTCCGCGGGTGGCCACCAAGTACGTGGAGAGCGCGCGCCGCTTCTTCGCCGCGCGGGGGGTCCAGGTCGAGCTGATCCGCATCTCCGGCTCGGTGGAGCTGGCGCCGCTGCTGGGGCTCTCGGACTGGATCGTGGACCTGGTGCAGACGGGGCGCACCCTGGCCGAGAACGGGCTGGTGGTGGTGGACGAGGTCTCCCGGTCTTCCGCGCGCCTGGTCGTGAACCGCGCCAGCCACAAGCTGCGCCTGGAGGACCACCAGCGCCTGATCGCCGACCTCGCTGCCGCGCGCGAACGGCTCGGGTAGGCGCGGATGATGGGGTAGGGGAGAGTCCGGGAGGGCCGGGCGGATGAATCCGCGGCTCCGCGGCAACAACTGCCCGAAGTCCGCCTGCGCGGACTCCCGCCCTCGGTTCCCGGGCACACGACGGGCTGTGGCGCGGCCTCGGCAGCGCACCTCCGCCGGTGCCGCGCGGGTTGAGCCGCGAGCGAAGCGAGCCTCAGTCCCTCCCCCAGGCTGTTTTGGGGGAGGGACCGGCGCGAAGCGCCAGGGAGAGGGCCCACCGCGGCCGGCGTGCCCACCGTGTGCTGAATTTCGAGTCGAGTCGTCAGGTAGTGAGCCACCGATCAGATAAGCCGTGCTGAACATCCGAACCCTCCACGCCGCGCCGCCGTTTACCGAGCTTCGGGAGATGGCGTCCGCCGCGTCGACCGACGATCCGGCGCTGCGCGAGGCGGTCGCGCGCATCGTGGCCGACGTCGCCGCGCGCGGGGACGCGGCGCTGGTGGAGTACACGCGCCGCTTCGACGGTTTCGACGCCGCCTCGGCCGAGGGGCTGCGGATCGGGGCGGAGGAGCTGGCGCGCGCGGCGGAGTCCATCGATCCCGCGCTGCTGGGGTCGCTGCGCCGCGCGGCGGAGAACGTGCGCCGCTTCCACGAGCGGCAGCGCGAGCACGGGTTCGTCGACTGGCTGGCGGACGGCTCGCTGCTCGGCCAGCGCGTGGCGCCGCTGCGCCGCGTGGGGATCTACGTTCCCGGCGGGCGCGCGGCGTATCCCTCCTCCGTGCTGATGAACGCCATCCCCGCCGCCGTCGCCGGCGTGGACGAGATCGTGATGGCCTCGCCCACGCCCGGCGGCGAGATGGCCGACGTGGTGCTCGCGGCGGCGCACGTGGCGGGGGTGACGGAGGTGCTCCGCATCGGGGGGGCGCAGGCGGTGGCGGCGCTGGCGTACGGCACGGAAACGATCGGCCGCGTGGACAAGATCGTCGGCCCCGGCAACAAGTGGGTCGCCGAGGCCAAGCGCCAGGTCTTCGGGCTGGTCGACATCGACATGATCGCCGGCCCCTCCGAGATCCTGGTGATCGCCGACGAGCACGCCGACCCCGTCCACGCTGCGGCGGACCTGATCGGCCAGGCCGAGCACGATCCCGACGCCATCGCCTGGCTGGTGACGACCTCGGCGGAGCTGGCGGCGCGCGTGCCGGCGGAGGTCGAGCGGCTGCTGGAGCGCAACCCGCGGCGGGACGTGGCGCGCGCGGCGCTGGAGGCGAACGGCGCCATCGTCGTCGTCCCCACGCTGCTGGATGCGGCGGCGGTCGCCGACCTGCGCGCGCCGGAGCACCTGGAACTGCTGGTGGCCGAGCCGCTGGCGCTGGCGGGGCGCATCCGCAACGCCGGCGCGATCTTCCTGGGCTCCAGCTCCCCCGAGCCGATGGGCGACTACTTCGCCGGGCCCAACCACGTGCTGCCGACGGGCGGCAGCGCGCGCTTCGCCAGCCCGCTGGGGGTGTACGACTTCGTCAAGCGCACCAGCCTGATCGGCTACTCGCCCGAGCGCCTGCGCGCCCATGCCGCCGACGTGATCCGCCTGGCCGAGGCCGAGGGGCTGCACGGCCACGCCGAGGCCGTCCGCGTGCGCCTCGATCCGTGACGCACTTCCGCACTCACGCACTCACGCACTCATGAAAGTTCTCTACGCGCTCCTCTGCGAGCAGGCCCAGGAGCGGCACGACGGGCGGCTCGACGTCCACGGCGTCTTCCACCAGCTCTACGCTCCCGCCTTCCCCGCGCAGCAGGAGCGGATGACGCTGGCGGTGGCGGTGGAGTGGGAGCCGCACGAACGGGGGAAGATCGAGTTCTCCATCGAGCTGCTGGACCCCTCGCGCAGCCCCGCGCTCAGCATCACCGGCCACACCGAGGTGAGCGAGCTGGGGGCCACGCAGGGCCCGCCGCAGACGCGGGTGATCATGCCCCTGGACGGCGTCGTCTTCCCGGCCGAGGGCACCTACGCCTTCGAGCTGGTGGTCGCGGACGAGCGCCGGCCGGTCGCACCTCTCCACCTGATCCGCGATCCCGGCGTGAACTGATCGGCCTCACGCAGAGGCGCGGAGTCGCAGAGAGAGCGCGGCTGTTCTCTCTGTTCTTCGCATCTCTGCGCGAGGGCCGGTCGGTAGCGCGCTCTCGCCACGAGTGCAGGCTCGTGGCGATATTTCATCCCCGACGCATCGACCCACAGAGACGTCCCACCGATGACCTCTCCCGTCGCCGCGACCCTGCACCACCTGCTCGAGCAGGTGGCGGAACGCGACCCGTCCGCCCCCGCGCTGATCGACGCGGAGGGGACGGTCACGCACGGCGAGCTGCACCGCGCCGCCAACCGCCTCGCGCACCACCTCCGCGCGCTGGAGGTGGGGCTGGAGACGCCGGTGGCGGTGCTGCTTCCGCGCACGCGGCAGCTCCCCGTCGCGCTGCTCGCGGCGCTCAAGGCGGGTGGCGTCACGCTGGCGCTGGAGCTCACGCTGCCGCCCGCGCGCCTGCGCTACATGCTGGCGGATGCGCGCGTGCCGCTGCTGCTGACCGACGAGGCGACCTGGGCGGCGCTCGGCGGCGGAGTGACGGACCGTTCGTGGCCTGGCCGCGCGGGTCGACGAGCAGGTCGCCGGCCTCCGCACCGACGACGAGGCGCTGCTCTCCTGGCTCGAGTCCCTCAGCGACGAGGAGGCCGAGCGGATGCTGGAGGAGAACGGCAGGGGACGGGTTGCGGGGAACAGGGGACAGCCAGCGGGTCGGTGACGGAGGCCGTTGCTTGCTGTCCCCTGTAACCTGTCCCTTGTCCCCTGAAGTCAGTGCCCGGCAGGGGTTGACATGGGCGGGGAGTTTTTCTAGATTTCCCGGCCTGTCAACGAACGCACCGGTAGCTCAATTGGCAGAGCAGGGGACTCTTAATCCCAAGGTTGAAGGTTCGATTCCTTCCCGGTGCACTTCTCGCGAAGTGCTCGAAGCGAGATAGACGGTAGATGCGCCCGTAGCTCAGCTGGATAGAGCGTCTGACTACGGATCAGAAGGCCGGGAGTTCGAATCTCTCCGGGCGCACTGTTGGCGGCGAGGCGGCCGAAAGGCTCTCGCCGCTTGCAATCGGTGTCGGTTGTGGACAGCCCCGCTCCTGTGGCGGAATTGGTAGACGCGCTGGATTCAGGATCCAGTGGGCGCAAGCCCGTGGAGGTTCGAGTCCTCTCGGGAGCACTGTCCGCGACGCCGTACGGCACCCCTTGCACTGCCCAGGTGCTGAAACTGGTAGACAGGCCAGACTAAGGATCTGGTGCCTTAACCGGCGTGGAGGTTCGAGTCCTCTCCTGGGCACTGATTGACAAGACGGGTCGGGAGGCGAGTGAGGGCCGCGGCGCTCCCCAAAGGGCGTCGAGGAAAGTCCGAGCTCCGCAGGGCAGGGTGCCGGCTAACGGCCGGGGGCCGCGAGGCCACGGAAAGTGCCACAGAGAACAGACCGCCGATGGCTCCCGCCGGGAGCACAGGCAAGGGTGAAACGGTTGCGGTAAGAGCGCACCGCCCCGGCGGCAACGACGGGGGCAGGGCAAACCCCACCCGGAGCAAGGCCGAACAGGGACGAGGGGCGGCCCGCCCCGCGAACGGCTTTACGGTCGTTCACAGTTCCGGGTAGGCTGCACGAGGCCCGTGGCGACACGGGTCCCAGAGAAATGGCTCTCCACCCGCCGCAAGGCGGGTGACAGAACTCGGCTTATTCGCCTCCCTCCCGTCCCACGCGCGCTCGTAGCTCAGCTGGATAGAGCGTCGGCCTCCGGAGCCGAAGGTCACAGGTTCGAATCCTGTCGGGCGCACTGAACGACATTGAAGCCCCACCGCCATGTTTGGCGGTGGGGCTTCTTGCATGGTCGTGGAAGTGGCTCGGAGCAACGGGAGCATGCGGCTGGCATACGGAGTCCCCTTGTGCCGGGATACGTGGGCTCTGTAATTTCAGAGCTGATCGTGCAGTTTTTTTGCGTAATCAAGCTTCAAGCTGCATCCTTTGGCATCCGTCAGGAGCAACGCTGTGCTGATACGCTTCAGAGTCGCGAACTTCAAGTCGATCCGCGAAGAACAGGAACTCTCGCTCGTTGCTGCGCCCCTCAGCGAACATCGAGAGAGTCTGATCCAAACCGCGCTCGACGGCGTTCAGCTACTCCGGGCGGCCGCGATCTACGGCGCCAACGCGTCCGGCAAGTCGACGCTGCTCGACGCACTCGCGTTCATGCAAATTGCCGTAGTCGACTCCCAGGTGCAGTGGAAGCCCGACGCCGAAATCCCGAGGATCCCGTTCGCGCTCGATCCAGCATTTGCAAACGAGCCTTCTCTGTTCGCCGTAGATCTTCTGCTGGAAGGCGTCCGATACGAATACGGGTTTGTAGCCGACTCCGAAGTCGTGCACCAGGAGTGGCTCTACGCCTATCCCCGCGGGCGACGTCAGGAGTGGTTCACCCGCGATCGCAGCCGGGAAGGCGAATTCGCCTTCAGCCGATTGCTGCAAGGGGAGAATCGCACGATCAGCTCCCTCACACGGTCGAACAGCCTCTTTCTCTCGGCGGCGGCGCAGAACAACCATGGGATGCTATCTCGGGTACACGCCTGGTTCTCGCGCCAGCTTCTGCTCTCAGACGTTCCTGCACGATCGGCGCTCGCAGTTCGCGTCGGCGAGAGATGCCGGGATGCCGATTATCGGGCGCGGGTGTACGCGATCCTCCGGGCGGCCGATCTGGGCATCGCCGGCATCGAACTGGTCGAGGAGGAGTCGACCGGAAACTCGCTTGGCGGGGCATTCGGAAGGATCTTCGCGCTCCTGAGCTCGGGTAACGCTGCAGATGTCAGGCTGCTCCATCGCGGGGAACGCGGTGCAACTGTAGCGTTGCCGTTTTCCGAGGAATCTCAAGGGACGCGGACACTCTTCGCTTTAGCTGGCGGGATCGTCGAGACGCTCTCGGCGGGAGGCGCACTCGTCGTGGACGAGTTGGACCGAAGCCTGCACCCTCATCTGGCGATGAGCATCGTGCAGCTTTTCAACAGCCCCGCGACGAATCCTGGAGCCGCGCAGCTCATCTTCAACACCCACGACACCAACCTCCTGGATACCACTGTCCTGCGGCGCGATCAGATTTGGTTTACCGAGAAGGGGAATGACGGCGCCACCCGGCTCTTTCCTCTGACGGATTTCCGCGCGAGGAAGTACGAGAACTTGCAGCGAGGCTATCTTCAGGGCCGATATGGGGCGGTGCCCTCCGTGCGCACCCCGGACCTCCTCACTGTAGGCATTTGATGGCCAAGCGTGGCGCCCGGCGCGGTGGAAGCGACCTGCGGCGCCCAGGTCCCACGCGCGATCCGTTGCCATTGATCGTCGTGGTCTGCGAGGGGAAGGTCACGGAGCCAGAGTACATAAAGGGGTGTGGGCTTGCGCAGGGTACGGCCACCGTACGTGTACGCGTCGCAACCCCCGGCGGTGACCCGCTGGCGCTGGTGAAAGTGCCGCGTCGATGAAAGATGAAGCAAAGGTGCGGGCGAGGCGCTCCGGTGACCCCAACGAAGCGTTCGACGAGATCTGGTGCGTGTTCGACGTGGACACACATGAGCGATTCGAGCAAGCCAGGCGTGCGGCCCAAGCTGCGGGAATACGTGTCGCGATTTCTAATCCGTGCTTCGAGCTCTGGCTTTTGCTTCACTTCTTCGCTCAATCCGCTCACTTGAGCGCGGGTGATGCGCGACGGCGGGTGCTAAGGAACCTGCCCGACTACGATAAACACCTCCGGTACGAGGACTTCGCCGTAGGGTACGGCCACGCTGTGAAACGCGCATCAGAATTGGAGCGGCGGCACGCGGAGCTCGGGCGGGAGGGCGCAAATCCGTCGACCGGGATGCATCGTTTGGCCGAGCGGATTCGCGAATTTGGCAGGGAGGCGCGGCTCTGACGGGCGCAGCTGGATAGAGCGTCGGCCTCCGGAGCCGAAGGTCACAGGTTCGAATCCTGTCGGGCGCACTGAACGAAATCGACCCCGCGCCGCTGCACCCGCAGCGGCGCGGGGTTTTTCTCGTTCCGCGACCTGGTCACAGCCGGGCCTCTCACGGAGGGCACCGGGGCACGGAGGACTCCCGTGACTCCGGGCCTGTCTTCCACGCGACACCCAGGCGCTCGCCGAACTCGTAGTATACGAAATGGGTGACTTCGCCCCGCCGGTCGCGACCGAAGCGGCCTTCGCCGTCGTAGTGGTGCGTCACCAGCGACGCCTCGTCGAGCGACGCGAGAACGTGGCGCTGCCGGCCGGAAACGCCGACCAGGAAATCCCCCTCCCTGACGATCGAGACGCCGAGGTCGGGCCGCTCGGCAAAGCGATATTCACCGACGTACTCGTCGTAGATGCCCAGCCGCACCTTCTCCGCGAAGGTGCGCGAAGGGGCGGCCCGCACGAACTCGCTCCTCACCGACGGCGGCAGCCGGCGGCGCATCCGCAGCCGGGCGGAGTGCAGGCGCTTGGCGACCGTTCCCGGCTTCAGGCGCAGCACCCGGGCGATCTCCGGCTGGCTGTACCCCAGGAAGTAGAAGAGGACGGTGACGTGCCGCTCGCCCTCCGGAAGCGCGGCGACCGCGGATGCGACCAGGGCCTGGTAGTCGACGCGGCGGCTGTCGGCCTCGACCGGCCGGGGCGGCTCCGCGGCTTCGGGCCGGCGCGCCCGGCGCCGCGACTGCCGGCCGCATTGCGTGGCGACGATCGTCCTCAACCAGGCCGGGAATGCGGCCGGATCGCGGAGCTGGCGCAGGCGAAGCCAGGCGGTCGCGTACGCTTCCTGTACGGCGTCGCGGGCATCGTCCGCGTCGCCGAGCAGCGTGAGGGCGAGACCGAACACCAGGTGCTGCGACTGCTCGACGAGCCGCGTGAAGGCACGATGCTGCTCCTGCAGGGGCACGGCCGGATCGCGCGCCGTTTCGACCAGTCGCGCCGTGTCCGCCACCAGGCTCGCGCTCATGGGAGGCTGTCCCGCCGCCGGCGAAGGATGAAGGAGGTGCGGCGGCCGATCGCGACGGCGGTCGCCAGGAAGAGCGGAAGGACCTCGCTCCTGACCTGGCCGGGCTGACCCCACCAGACATGCGTGGCCATCGCGCCGAGCATCACGGCGACGATGACCGCCGCGCCCGCGAAGGCCGTGCGCCGGGTCAGGAGCAGCAATGCCGCAGCGGTCTCGGCGACGCCGACGCAAAGCCGGAACCACACCGGAAAGTGCCATGCGCGAAACGCCTGCGCCCACCCGCTGTCGTCGGAGAACTTGGCGATCCCCTGCCTGGCGAACACCCACGCGAGGAACAGGGCGAACACCCACAGGACCCCATCGAGCGCGATTCGGCGGCGGTTTGCCACGCGGCCTCCCTGGAGAGTCGCTCCGTCCAACGTGTGCCCGGACGGCGGCGCTGGTGCTCCGCAGCCGCATGCTCGCGTTCGTGAGCACGGCACCGACCTGCAAGTAAGAGCCAGCAGATGCCCAAAACCTTACCGGGAAGCTGCTCGGCACCCGGCACGACGAGGGCGAGGCATCGCGTTTGAAGGTCGTGCTGGCGGGCTTACGATCCTTCCGGCTGGCCGCTGCCTGGGAAGAGCGTAGATTCGCACTCGGCGCGTGGGCGCCCTCCTGCGGCGAGTTGCCGCTTCGCCTCCTGCCACCTTCACCCACTCCTTCGATGACCCAACCCGCCCGCTCCGTGACCTGGTACCGCTGGGACGAGCTTCCGCGCGAGCAGGTCTCGCCCCTCCTCGACCGCCGGCTCATCACCGGCGACCGGATGATGCTCACGCACGTCTACCTCAAGCAGGGGTGCGTCGTGCCCAGGCACTCGCACGAGAACGAGCAGCTCACCTGGATCGTCGAGGGGGCGCTGCGCTTCTGGATCGGGGAGGACGAATCGGAGACCGTGCTCGTGCGCGCGGGCGAGGTTCTCCACATCCCCTCGAACGTGCCGCACAAGGCCGAGGCGCTGGAAGACACGCTCGACGTGGACATCTTCAGCCCCCCGCGCCAGGACTGGCTGGACAAGACCGACGCGTACCTCAGGAGGTAGCGCCGCGGCCGCGGAAAAAGATCGTCTCCGCGTGAGACGTTTTGTCAGGCCTGGTTCAGAGTGAAGGCGGTGTGATCATCCGCGGAGGTTCTGCCGACGGGCCGCGACGGTGGCGGCATGGAGGCGGCCGTCGAGCCAGAGCAGCCCCGCGATGCCGACGCCGGCGGCGACCGCACCGGCCAGGAACTCGGCTCCGGAGCCCCGGTTCGCGCCGTCGAAGAAGAGCAGCAGCCCTCCCCCGAGCCCTGCCACCCCCAGGAACGTGAGCGCCCACCGCGAGGCCCCGCCGTGCGCCCCGTCCAGGAGCCGCGACAGCCGGCGTGTGAACGGCGAGAACATCCATCCCAGCAACCCGCCGATCGCTTCTCCCACGATCGATCCCAGCAGCTCCTGCAGGAGCCAGAGGACCCCGCAGGCGGCGGCGCAGGCGAGCCAGGTGAGCACGTGCATCGTTCGAACGGGTGAGCGGCCCGAAGCATGACCTCCTGCTTCGACTACGGCCACGGCGGACGCCGGTTTCGTGCATCCCGCATCCGGTTCGCCCGAGGGGCCGACGCTTTGGCGGCAGGATCGGCACGAGATTGGCTTCCCCGTGTGGCCGCTCGCCGGGTGAACCACTCTTGCCGGAGGACGACGATGAAGAAGCTCCGCCTGAACTTCGAGGATCTCGCGGTCGATTCCTTCCCGACCGCCGGTGCCGCGGACGAGCGTGCCACCGTCCGGGGATACGCGGCGACCCCGGGTTGTACCACCGGACAGACGTACGATGACACGCTGTGCGGGCTGACCTGGGCCTGCTCGAATCTTCCGCCGCTCTGCTGATCCGGGCGCACTGGAGATGAACGAAGCCCCTGCCGCAGACCGCGGCAGGGGCTTCGGCGCCTGTTGCTCGGCCGTGTGCTGGCGCGACGATCACGGGGCCGGCCGCGGCGCACCGTGTTCGGCTGTTACTTGATGCCGAAGACCGCCGTCAGGTTGGAGA
The DNA here is from genome assembly GCA_045803205.1 of Longimicrobiaceae bacterium. Lineage (GTDB taxonomy): Bacteria > Gemmatimonadota > Gemmatimonadetes > Longimicrobiales > Longimicrobiaceae > Longimicrobium. Next base: position 3,898 of record JBJMPM010000099.1, on the reverse strand, counting down.
GCACCTCTGACGCGCTCGCGATCCCGACGATCCCCAGGCTGTAGCGGTTCACGGTATCTGTCCCGCACTTTCCCGCATCCCTGCACTCCACGGGATCGCGCAGCGTCTCCACCCGCTGCAGGTGCACCATCGCGTGCACGTCGAACCCGACGCCCTCCTGGGCGACGCCGCGAAGGATCTGCCACAGCGACAGCCCCACGAAGAGGTTCTTCTCGGGGTTCCTCAGGGTCGTGAGGATCGACCCGCGCGCCCATTGCAGGCGGGGATTCAGGGGGAAATCGACACCGATGGTCGGCGTGAAGGTGAACTTCGCATGCGTCGTGTCCACCCGGGGCGCCGTGGTGATGGTGCTGTCGTAGGTGATGGTGGTGTTCTGAACCGGGTCCACGCGGCTCACCTGGATGGTCCGCGTCGAGGTCTTGGCCTGCGTGAAGCTGTGGCTCATGTCACCCGCGACGCCGGCCATGATGCGCGGAAGCCGGCGGCCGTGGGCGAGGAAGGAGACGTTCGATCCGTTCGTCATGGAGGCGCGCACGGCGCTGGTGCCCACCCCCTTGGGAAGGCGCCACCACGACTCGGCGACGCACTGCTCCCCGCTGCGGCCTTCCCAGGTGCCGTTCACGGTGTCGGGGGCAGCCGTCCCGCCGCCGACCGACCGGAAGATGACCTTCGCCGCCTGGCACTCCGCCGCCGTCATGGGGCCGCGGATCTCCACCCGCAGCGGATTGCGGAGTTGGTTCTCCTCGTACCACCACTGGTGGTCGCCCGAGTGGGTCGCGGGATACAGGGCGACGGACGCAACGGGTGCGGTGTAGGTGATCTGGAGCGTCTGGTTGATCACCCGCCCGCCCGCCGTGGCGCTGACCTGGATCTCGGCGGGATATGCACCGGCGGCAGCAGGAGTCCATTGAGTCGTTGCGTAGCCATCCACATCCGTCCGGGCTTCCGGAGTCACCCCGCCGGAGCCCTTCTTCACCACGAACGTCACCGGAACATCACGAAGTCCTACGCCATTGGAGCCAGACACGTGGACGGTCAGGTACTGCGGCGCGGTCTCACTGGAGACGTTCAAGTTGCAGTTCTGCGCCTGGGTGCAGGTGATCTTCTGGGCACGTGCTGTGGTTGCCGTGAGGGCGATCGCGCCGGCCGCGATCAGGATGGAGAGCGGTCTCATGGTCTTCATGCGTGGCAGCCTCGGCGGGGAAGGTGAGGAGATCAGGCGTTTGCCTGGCTGCCATGTGGGACGGACAGGGTCGCGAATTTCCCGCGGATCCTGCCGTGATCGCTGGATCGGATGCATTCGCCGCCCGCGTCGAACTATCTCCGGAACGGCCTCATGGAAGGCTAATTCGGCAGCAATTTTGCGGAGGACGTTCGCCCGCTTAGCTTTACCACATTCGCATCCACGTACCTGACGTACGTTCGCCGATGACGCTGAGAGACGGCCTGGTTGCCCAGGGGAACTGGCTCTTCCGCAACCGGAGCTGGGTGCCGCTGGTGGCGCTCGCCTGCCTGCTGGCCTCGCTTCCCCTGGCTCCCGCGCCGCTGGCCGGGCGCACCCGCCTGGTGTGGGAGGCGTTCTGCATCGCCCTGTCGCTCTCGGGGCTGTGCGTGCGCGCCGCCACGGTGGGGTGCAAGCCGCGCGGCACCTCGGGCCGCAACCGGCGGGTGCAGAACGCGCAGGTGCTCAACACCACCGGCCTCTACTCGGTGGTGCGGCACCCCCTCTACCTGGGGAACGCGCTGATGTGGGCGGGGATCGCCGTCTTCCCGCGGGTGTGGGCGGCGGCGGTGTTCGTGGGCGCCTTCTTCTGGGTGGTCTACGAGCGGGTGATGGCGGCGGAGGAGGACTTCCTGCGGCGCAGGTTCGGCGCGGAGCACGCGGCGTGGGCGGCGCGCACCCCCGCCTTCGTCCCCGCGCCGTGGCTGTGGAAGCCCGCGGAGCTCCCCTTCTCGCTGCGGGCGGTGCTCAAGGCCGAGTACCCCGGCTTCCTGGCGGTGGCGGCGGTCTTCACCGCGCTGCGGGCGGGGCTGGACCTGGCGCAGTCGCACCGGCTGGTGCTGCGCCCCTTCTGGCTGGGCTTCCTGGGGGCGGGGATCCTCGCCTACGTGGTGCTGCGCACGCTGCGCAAGCACACCGCCGTGCTGCAGATCCAGGGGAGGTGACGCTCCCGCGCGGGCCCATCCCCCGCCGCCGGCTGCACCGCGCGGTCTTCGCCCTGGCCGGGGCATACAACCTGGCCTGGGGCGCGTACGCGGCCATCGACCCGCAGTGGCTCTTCCGCTTCGCCGGGATGCCGCCGCTCAACCACCCCGCGATCTTCGCCTGCCTGGGGATGGTGGTGGGCATCTACGGCTTCCTCTACTGGGAGGTCGCGCGCGCTCCGGAGCGCGGCTTCGCCATCGCGGCGGTCGGGCTCCTGGGGAAGGTGCTCGGCCCCATCGGGATGGCGCGGCTGATCGCCACCGGCGAGTGGCCCGCCTCCGCCGCCGTCCTCTGCCTCACCAACGACCTGATCTGGTGGATCCCGTTCGCGCTCTACCTCCGCGACGCGTGGCCGTTTTATCGCGCGCCCGGGCCGAGCTAATCGCACGCAGAGACGCAGAGAGACGCGGAGAGAGCCGCCGAGCCCTCTCCGCGTCTCCGCGCGAGCCCCCTTCCTTTTCAGGCAGTTTGCTCCACGATTGCGCCAATTGCTGAATCTGGATAGATTTGCCTCTCGAATTCCCTCCCTTTCGCCGTTTCCCGTTTTGCAGACACAGGCTCTCCAGCGGCGCCCGGTTCTTCCGGCCGTCGACGGGCTGCGTTTCGCGGCCGCCATGCACGTGGTGCTCGTGCACAGCCTCTTCATGCGGTGGCTCCCGGCGCCGGTCTACTCGGCGGTGCGCGCGGGGTACACCAGCACCAGCGCGCTCTTCATCCTCTCCGGCTTCATCCTCACCTGGGTGTACAGCGGCCCCGACGGGGGGATGAACGTGCCGCGGCGCGGGTTCCTGGTCGCGCGTCTCTCGCGTCTCTTTCCCCTGCTGCTGCTGTCGCAGCTCCTCGTGCTGCCCCTCTGGCTGCGGATGCACTCGGGCATGGACGCGTGGCTCCCGGCCGCGCTCGGGGCCACCGGGATGCAGGCGTGGTGGCCGCCGCTGTCGATGGTGATGAACACCCCGGCGTGGGCCGTGGGCGTGTTCTGCCTGTCGTACGTGAGCCTCCCCTGGCTCCTCGATCGCTTCCGCGGCCTCTCCGGACGCGCCCTGCTCCTGGCCATGGCGGCGGCCTGGGCGGTCTGCCTCCTCCCCGGCATCGCCTTGCACTTCGCGGGCGAGGTGACCCCGGCGGGCCTGCGGACGCTGTACACCTTCCCGCTCCTGCGCCTCCCCGAGTTCGTCTTCGGCGTGCTGCTGGGCCGCTGGCTGGTGGCGCGCGGGCCGCTTTCGCCGCGGCAGGCGGCGTGGGCGGCGTCCGCCGGGGCGGCGGTGTGGCTGGGATGGATCGCGGTCGCGTCGCGCTTTCCCGTCGAGCTGATCCACAACGGCTTCCTGGCGCCGGCGCAGGGGCTGCTGATCGTGGGCCTGGCCGGCGCCGGCGGGGTGCCTGCCCGGGTGCTCTCCTGGCGGCCGCTGCGCATGCTCGGCGAGCGCTCGCTGGCCATCTACCTCCTGCACCTGCCGATCCTGAGCTGGATGCAGTCGCTCGGCGCGCTGCCGCGGCAGACGCTGGCCGCGAGCGCCGCGTTCTACGCGGTGTACCTGACGCTCACGCTGGGCGCGGCGGTGCTGGTCAGCGACCACTTCGTCACGCCCTCCGCCCGGTGGCTGCGCCTCCGCTTCTCCGGCGCCGGCCGCCCGTCATGGGCCGTCCCGCCCGCCCGCGTGCTCGACCCGGACGCGATCGCGGCGGCCC
>JBJMPM010000074.1:0-15808 GCA_045803205.1 Longimicrobiaceae bacterium | reverse complement strand
CAATGCTACAGATCCTGAGCGTCAGCCTCTTCGAGAAAATCGAGCTCCCACAAGCCTTTTCGCGTGCAAAGCTCGCAGTGCCGCAGGAGTCAACATGCAACCAGTTGCGGCTCTTCGACTTATAGCCGGACGCTAGTGATGTGGCATTGTCATTCGCAGGGGAACAACGTCAGTATGTCAGGGAGGTTGCTGAATTGCTACGCGAAGCAGGCGTACGAGTCTTCTATGACGACTTCGAAGACCTCTGGGGAAAAGACCTGACAGTCCGTTTGGAAAACATTTATCGGCGTCAGGCTCGCTACGTGGTGATCTTCGTATCTCAAGAATACGTTGCTAAGGCTTGGCCGAATCTGGAGCGACAACACGCGCTGGCCGGCCGAATTGAGCGCTTGGATGATAGTGTGCTTCCCGCGCGTTTCGATGGGACAGAGCTACCCGGCTTACCGGGCACGGTCGGTTATCTTGATGTTTCGCGCATGACGGCGTCTGACCTTGCCGACCGCATCATTCGGCGAGTTCGAGGGGCGACGAATGACTAGCAATCGGCTGAAGGTGACCCTCGTTCGTTCGGCGGCCTAACAATCGGCTCCAGGGGATGCGGGGCCGTCCATGCTTTCGGGGACGACAGCCTTGCGCTCCGGCCCCGCACCCCTGACCCTTGGGGCGTTAGGCCGCTCGACAAACATCCTGGCAGCCGCAGGGAATCGCCTCCCGACGACAGGCTTGCGCGCCGGCCCCGCACCCCTGACCCTTGTGTCGTTAGGCCGCTAATCCCTACCGATTGGATATGCGATGACTGACAAGAAGGTCTGGTTCGTGACCGGTGCCGGCCGTGGCATGGGCGTCGACATCGTGAAGGCGGCGCTCGCCGCCGGGTACGCGGTCGTCGCGACCGGCCGCAACCCCGACGCCGTTGCCAGGGCGCTCGGTGACGCCGATGACTTGCTCGTCGTAAAGCTGGACGTCAGGCGCCCCGAGGACGCCAAGGCCGCCGTGGCCGCCGCCGTCGGGCGCTTCAGCCGGATCGACGTGCTCGTCAACAATGCCGGCAACTTCTACGCAGGATTCTTCGAGGAGCTCTCCCCCGAAGACTTCCGCGCACAGATCGAAACCAACCTGTTCGGCCCAGTGAATGTCACGCGCGCCGTGCTCCCCGTCATGCGTGCCCAGCGCCGCGGACTCATCGTGACGATCTCCTCGACCGGCGGTATTTCCGGGCAAGCGTTTGTTTCGGCATACTCCGCGGCGAAGTTCGGCGTCGAGGGATGGATCGAGTCTCTGGCCCCCGAGGTTGCGCCGTTTGGGATCCGCACGATGCTCGTGGAACCTGGCTTCTTCCGCACCGAGCTGCTCACCGACGACTCAACGAAATGGCCCGAGGCCTCGATCGACGACTACGCCGAAACAACCCGGCAGACCGTCACTGCCTGGAAGGGAATGAACGGCTTGCAGGGAGGCGATCCCGCCAAGCTCGCCAAGGCGCTGGTCCAGCTCGCAGGCGAAGCCGAGCCCCCGCTGCGCTGGCCCGCCGGCGCCGACGCCGTCGAGACATTTGAGAAGAAGGCCAAGGAACTGCTCGCCCAGGCCAGCGCCCACCGCCGGCTGTCCTCGTCCCTCGCGCACGATGACGCCGGCAAGTAACACGCGGGACGCTCAACTCCGGGGCGTTAGGCCGCTGGGGGAAAAATCGCGGCTGCCGTAGGTTTGTCGCCCTCGGGTTGCTCGTCCCACGGCCCGGTGGCGGATCAATATCCCTTTCCGCGCTCCGTGTATTGATCACCACTGGCGCTGGGCGCGCAAGGCGCCCGGCGCGTACGAAGCCGTCATCCACCGCCAACCCGCGACGAGGCATGAGCATGGGGCCGACGAACGATGCCACCATGGCAACCGGGGCGCAGCGGCTGAACGTGATCATCGGCATGGCCACCTTCGGCACGATGCTCACGGGCATGCTGGCGCTGCTCGGCGCGATCATCGCCGCCATGTCGAGGGCGGGGCTCGCGGCGGCGGTGTGCCTGCTGGCCGCGGCGGTTGCGTTCGGCTCGGTGGTGAACGCATTCCTGCGACGGTGAAGGCGCGCGGCCTGGGCCGACGCGCTGGCGCGCTCGACGCGCGGTACGAGGCGCTCCTGACGCGGGTGCGAGTCTTGAGCGACGAGCAACTGGCGCGGCCAGTCGTCGGTCGTCAATACCCGGTGTACGTCCTGCTGCACGGCATCATCCACCACAACGTCTATCATTCCGGGCAAGTCGAGCTTCTACGCGCGCAGACTCCCACGTCTGGAGCGGCCTGACGATCGGCTGCAGGGGATGCGGGGCGGGCCCTCCATGCTTTCGGCGGACGAAAGGCTTGCGCGCCAGCCCCGCACCCCTGCGAGCCGGATCAAACACGGTCTCGCGCGGACCCGCGCCACGACGGCGGGTGGCGGTTGGCGCGCGCGGGCTCGGCCGGTGCGCGGTCGGAATGGGACCCGCGCAGGCAGGCCGACAGCCCGTGATGCGGGGCATCATGCATCCTTCGCATCGTCAAAATGTCCTTTTGCAATCGCATTGTCCGACGATTAGCTTCTGCCACGCTTCTCCTGCGTGCCTCGTCATCGTCTCCCGCCTTCATCCCAGGACCGATCATGCGCGCCACAGCCTGCCGCCGTCTCCTCCATCCGCTCGCCTGCGCGGTCGTCGTGCTTGCCGGCACGCCCTCGCGACCCGCCGCCCAGGAGTCGCCCGTCTCCCTGCACCTCCCCGGCAGCCGGTTCGGCGTCTCGCTGGAGCTCCCCGGCTACGACGTGGGCGAGGCCAGAACCAGCCCCGACGGCAAGGTCGCCGTGCTGAAGGCGACCCACCCCGGCGGGATGGAGCTTGCCATCTACCTGGAGAAGGAGCCCGCGGGCACCGGTGCGCGGGAGTGCCGCGACCTGTACCGCGACCGTATGCGCCGGAGCCCCCTGCCCATGTCGGAGGTGCGGGAGGCGCGACAGGACTCGCTCGAGGTGGTGTGGTGGATGGTGCGCGAGTACCAGGGGCGGCGCCTGATACAGCAGAACGCGAGTGTCTACTTCGGACGCGGCGGCGTCTGCCTGGACGTGCACCTCTCCAGGGTCGGCTACACGCCGGCCGACTCGGCCGGTTTCGACGCGGTGCTGCGGAGCATTCGCATCCTCCCGCCCCAGGCGGAGCGCGCCCGCAGGCCCGCCCCGCCCATCGTGTACGAGGCGAAACGGTTCGGAAAGGCGTTCCTGGCCGCGCTGCAGCGCGAAGGACTGGCGGGCGTGCGCACCCTGCTGGCACCGGAAACCGCGAACGAGCCAGGCGCCGCGGACACGATCGCTGCCATCCAGGCCGCCCTGGGCGCCGGCCTCACGGATGGTCTGGTCGAAAACCAGATCGAGAGGTACGTCCTCCACGACGTCGAGCACTTCGACATCGAGTACAGCCGCAACGAAACCCTGACGGTAAAGCTCTGGATCGCACGGCGGGGCGAAGGACCGCTCTACGTCGACTCGGTGGCGGTGGTCACGCCGGGTGCACGCAAGGTCATCTCGCTGGGGCCGGGGGGGCCCTGAGCCCGCGTGGGGAGCGGAGGGGAGCCGCCTGTCCACGGGTGGCACGGCCGTCGTTCCCCGCAAGCCGGTCTGGCAATCATGTCCCGCCAGAAGAAGCCCGAGCCCCCTGGCCCTCGGGGGTGTCAGGCCCACTGACAGAAGATAGAGCGTATGAGAATCCGTTTGTCGATTGTCTTGAGCTTCATGATGCTCGTCGTGCTTCCGGGTTGTGGCCCAAGGCCACCGCCCAATGACCGGCCCGTTGCTCCGAGCGAATCCCTTGCCCCAAGCGTTGCTGGGACGACCTGGGTCGGGACGGATTCGCGCGGTGATTACTACGAGTATCACTTTCAGCCGGACGGTGCCCTGCACTACAGGTCACCAACGGGATTCTGGAAAAACGGCACCTGGAGACAAGACAGGAATGCGATCTATATGGAGACGAACAACGGATACTCCGAACGCCAGGGCCTGATCATTGGCACACGTATGGAGGGGAAGGCATGGAACGTCGAAGGTAGAAAGTGGACCTGGGTAGCGGAGAGAGATCATTGCCTGGCCCAACCACCGATTGCAGCAGACAGCTCTACGCGCCGCTGCTGAATCGGCGTTCGATCCGTTCGGCCTTGGAGGCGTCCATGCGCCGGGGGTTGCTGGTCCTCATGCTCCTCACCGGATGCGGTCCGGGAGCGCCCGCGCCAGCGGCCGCCCCAGCGAGGCGGGACGTGGCTTCGGCGCCAGGAATCGACATCCGGAGTGTAGATGGCGCGGTCATCGTCGCGGCGGCGGACATCCTCGAATACGAGTGGGCCACACACACCATGATGTGGCGGCCGGGTGTCATGAACCGCGTATTCCAGGCGCGGAGGAACGAACTGATCAATGGGAGCCCGTTCACGGTCTGTGCAGGTGGACGCCCGGTGTACCGAGGCGTGTTTACCAGCATGTTCTCCTCGAACACACAGGAGACGGTTGTCATTGTGATCCGCCACGTTGCGGAAGACGAGCAGGGCCGGTTGCCGGATGCCGCGCGGTTGCAACTCGGCTTCCCGAACCAGGAGTGGTTCGCGGGGACGGACCCGCGCGGCGACCCGGCCATCCGAGCTGCTTTGAACGCCGCCGGGAAGTTGAAGTGAGTGTCGAACCCGAAGGGGCGTCGGGCCGCGCTGGTCGTCGCACCGGGCGGCAGCTCGGCCACGCTCCTGCGCGAAGTTCCGCGCTCGGCCAGCTGGAGCAAGCCGATGCTGAAGCATGTGCCAAACTGGGGATCTTACCGTAGCCGGTGGGACCTCATCAGTCATTTCTGCAACGCGCCGCTGCTCCAGCCTGACGATCGCCTGCAGGGGATGCGGGGCCGGGCATGTTTCAGGCGAGGAGAGGCTTGCGCGCCGGCCCCGCACCCCTGACCCTTGTCCGTTGGGCGGCGCACCACCCCGGTCCCGCTGGCAGCCAACCACCCACGCACCGCATGTCCAGACTGCGCGTCCACAGCTTCGCGATGTCGCTCGACGGGTTCAGCGCCGGCCCCGACCAGAGCCTCCAGCACCCCCTCGGCGTCCACGGCCCGGAGCTGATGGAGTGGTTCTTCCCCACGCGCACGTGGCGCGAGATGCAGGGCCAGCCCGGCGGCGAAACCGGGGTCGACGACGAGATCGCCCGGCGCGGGTTCGGGAGCTTCGGCGCCTGGATCCTGGGCCGCAACATGTTCGGCCCCGTGCGCGGGCCGTGGCCCGACGAGAGCTGGCGGGGCTGGTGGGGCGACGAGCCGCCGTACCACGTCCCCACCTTCGTGCTGACGCACCATCCCCGCCCGCCGCTCCCGATGGCCGGGGGCACCGTGTTCCACTTCGTCACCGGCGGCATCCGCGCCGCGCTGGAGCAGGCGACCGCGGCGGCGGCCGGCCGCGACGTCCGGCTCGGCGGGGGGGTGGCCACCGTCCGGCAGTACCTGCAGGCGGGGCTGGTCGACGAGCTGCACCTCGCGGTCCGGCCGGTGCTCCTGGGGGCCGGGGAACACCTGCTGGGGGGCATCGACCTGCGCGCGCTGGGCTACGAGTGCGCGGAGACCGTCGCCGGCGAGCGCGCAACCCACGTCTTCGTCCGCCGGCGTCCGTGACCGCGCCGCCGCGTCCGGGCCGGCCCGTCGCCCGGCGGACCCTTCAGCACGAAGATCTGCAGGAGTGCGGGGTCGCCCACGATTCCGCGTATCGAAGGTCTTGCGCGCCCGCCCCGCACCCCTGACCCCTGGGGCGCTGGACGCCAGGTGAATCGCAGTGCCGGACGGTTCCACCCAGGGAGGAGCGGAGATGGCATGACTCTCAAGCGGATGGACAACGTGGGCATCGTGGTGGAATCGCTCGATGCCGCCATCTCATTTTTCGCCGAGCTTGGCCTGAAGCTCGAAGGGCGAGCCACGATCGAAGGAGAGTGGGCCGGGCGCGTCACCGGATTGGGGCACCAGCGCGTCGAGATCGCCATGCTGGTCACCCCGGACGGGCACGGCCGGCTCGAGCTTTCGCGATTCCTCACCCCGCCCGTCGTCGCCGATCACCGGAACGCGCCGGTGAACGCGCTCGGCTACCTGCGCGTGATGTTCACCGTGGACGACATCGACGAGACCCTCGCCAGGCTCCGCAGGCGTGGCGCGCAGCTCGTCGGCGAAGTGGTCCAGTACGAGGAGGCGTATCGGCTCTGCTACATCCGCGGCCCCGAAGGACTTCTCATCGGACTCGCCGAGGAGCTCAGGCGCAGCGACCCCGCATAGGTGTCGTTGGCTTGCGACGAGCGAACCGCCGGTCGCGATTCCGCGCTGGCGTCTGATACCGCCTCTTAAGATTGGTTGTGCAAAGAAAAGACGTCATCCTGAGGGAGCCGCCGCGCGGAATTCGCGTCGTCGAGAAAGCCTGGCGGCGACCGAAGGATCTATAACTTCGGCAGCGACACGGCCAGTCCTGTTGCGTCCGCGGTTATAGATCCTTCGGACTGCCGGCTGACTCGCACGCCGCAAGTTCTGCGTGGCCGTCCTCAGGATGACGTCCTTTGCATAGCGAATTCTGGAAAACGGTATGACTCGGGCGTCAGGCCGCTTGGAAACATCACGGCAGCCGCAGGTGATCCCTCCCGCGGCTGCCGTGGTGTTTACCTGGCCCGCCTCAGGCGGCGAGCCGCCGCACCACCTCCCGCGCGCCGTTTCAGTACACTGCCATACCACCTTTTGAGATTGGGATGTGAAAAGAAAGGACGTCATCCTGAGGGAGCCGCCGCGCGGAATTCACGTCATCGAGAAAGCCCGGCGGCGACTGAAGGATCTATGACTTCGGCAGCGACACGGCCGGTTCTGTCGCGTCCGCGGTGATAGATCCTTCGGACTGCCGACTTTCGCGCGCCGCAAGTTCTGCGTGGCCGTCCTCAGAGGGTGTTGCTGAACCGTTGTTCGGACACCTCTGGGTGTCATCCTGAGGCCCGGCCACGTGGAATCAGATTCACTCCGATGGCGGCAGGGCCGTGAGGATCTGATCGCGGCCACGCCGGAGCCGGCTGCGGAAGCTCGCGCGGAAGCCCCGGCCTCACGTTCTCTCGTCGATGCCACGCAGGAAAAGCCAGGGCATCGACGAGCGCCGGCGTGGACGCGTCGATGGTGCGGGCTTCCGCTGCCGGCTCCTGCGCATTCCTCGGCCGGATCCTCACGGCCCTGCCGCCTGCAGCGCTGACGCCAGGACACGTGTGGCCGGGCCTCAGGATGACACCTGTGGTGCCGCGGAATGCGAGCATTCAGCAACACCCTCTCAGGATGATGTCCCGATGCATGGCTGATTCTGAAAAGCGGTATCAGGCAGACCATCTCGTCGCCCGAGTCGCGCACTCACCAGCGGCTGTGCTTGTGCCTGATGATCGCGCGGGGGGGTCGTCCCCCCTGGAGGACGCGCATCCTCGCGGGGGGCGATGCCGCGCGCGTCCGGTTCTTCGTGGATTCGGCCGGCGTCATCGACCACGCCGCGCCGGCTGCGGTGCGCGTGGCCGGCGGCGCGCTGGAGCTCCGGCTCGTGCGCTCGTCGTACGCCGGCGGGACCCCGGCCCGGCTGACGGGCGTGCTCGCGCTCGCGGGTCGGGGCAGCGGCGACCCGGGCCTCGCGGTCGAGGTGGATCGGTGGCATTGCTCTCGCCGGGGTGGCGGTTGCCGCCGCGCTCGGCGGCGCCGGCGGTCGGCGCGCCCGCTCCGGCGTTCACCGCGGCCGACACGCTGCGGAACATCATCCAGGGAGCTGGCAGATGAAGACGACGAAGGCACTCTTCGCGGGCGCGGCGGTGGCGGCCTCGGCGCTTGTCTGGGCGGCCCGCACGGACGGCGCGCAGCTCGCCCCCGGCGGGGCGGCGATCGATCGCGACGACATCGCGGGGGTGGTGACGGGGGCGAGCGGCCCCGAGGCGGGGGTGTGGGTGATCGCCGAGACCTCCGACCTCCCGACGAAGTTCGCCAAGATCGTGGTGACCGACGACCAGGGGCGCTACCTCCTCCCCGACCTCCCGCGGGCGGGCTACGACGTCTGGGTGCGTGGGTACGGGCTGGTCGACTCGCCGAAGCGGCGGGCGGAGCCCGGGACGACGCTGAACCTGCGGGCGACCCCCGCGCCGAATCCGCGCGCCGCGGCGGAGTACTACCCGGCAGGGTACTGGTATTCGCTGCTCCGGGTACCGGCCGAGAGCGAGTTCCCGGGGACCGGGCCGGAGGGGAACGGGATCAACCCCGCCTTCAAGAGCCAGGCGGAGTACGTGCGGCTGCTGAAGAACGGTGCCTGCCTGGGCTGCCACCAGCTGGGGAGCAAGGGGACGCGCGAGCTGCACCCCGCCCTCGGCACCTTCGACTCCTCCGTGCAGGCGTGGGAGCGGCGGCTGCAGGCTGGCCAGGCGGGAGGGGCGATGATGGGGATGGTGCAGCAGATGGGCCCGCGCACGCTGCGGATGTTCGCCGACTGGACCGACCGGATCGCAGCCGGCGAGGTCCCGCCCGCCCCGCCCCGCCCGCGGGGGATCGAGCGGAACGTCGTCATCACCCTCTGGGACTGGGCCGACCCGAAGGCGTACCTGCACGACCTGGTCTCGACCGACCGGCGCAACCCGAGGGTCAACGCCGGCGGCCCGGTCTACGCCGTGCTCGAGGCGAGCGCCGACTACATGCCGGTGCTCGACCCGAAGACCCATACGGCGACCCGGGTCCCGGTCACGCTCCGCGACCCGAGCACCCCGCGCGCGGCGCCGCCGCAGGTGGCCGCCCCTTCGCCCTACTGGGGCACCGAGGCGATCTGGACGAGCCAGGCGAACGTGCACAACCCGATGCTCGACGAGACGGGGCGCGTCTGGATCACGTCGAGGGTCCGGGGCCCGAACAATCCGGACTTCTGCAAGGCGGGGTCGAGCCATCCGTCGGCCCGCCTCTTCCCGCTCAACACCTCGGGCCGCCACCTGGCGGTGTACGACCCCAGGACGAAGGAGATGAAGCACGTCTCCACCTGCTTCGGCACGCACCACCTGATGTTCGCCGAGGACGCCAACCGCACCCTCTGGACGAGCGGCGGCGGGCCGGTGGTGGGGTGGCTGAACACCCGGCTGTGGGACCAGACGGGCGACGAGGAGAGGGCGCAGGGGTGGACCGCGCTGATCCTGGACACCAACGGGAACGGCCGCCGCGACGAGTACGTGGAGCCGGACGCGCCCGTGGATCCCGTCAGGGACAGGCGCATTCAGCCCGGGCAGTACGGCGGCGGCCCGTACGCGCTGGCGCCGGCGCCGGACGGATCGGTGTGGGGAACGATGTTCGGGTTCCCCGGCGCGATCTTCCGGCTGACTCCGGGCGCGAATCCGCCGGAGACCGCGCTCACCGAGGTCTTCGAGATCCCGTGGAACCATCCGGGCGCCGCGAACGTGGGCTTCTCCCCGCGCGGCGGAGACGTGGACCGGAACGGCGTGTACTGGGCCGCCCTGGCGAGCGGGCACCTGGCCAGCTTCGACCGGCGCAAGTGCCGCGGTCCGCTGAACGGCCCCACGGCCACCGGCCAGCACTGCCCGGAGGGGTGGACCTTCTACGCCGAGCCCCTTCCGCAGCTCGGCAACGTCACCGGCCCGGGGAGCGGGGAAGGGAGCTACTTCACCTGGGTGGACCAGTTCAACACGCTCGGGCTCGGCGAGAACGTGCCGATCAACACCGGGAACCAGTCCGAGGGGCTCCTCGTCCTCAAGGACGGGAAGTGGGTCGTCCTGCGCGTCCCCTACCCGATGGGGTTCTACACCAAGTGGCTGGACGGCCGCATCGACGACCCGAACGCCGGCTGGAAGGGGCGCGGCCTCTGGGCCGCCGTCAGCACCCGCGCCCCCTTCCACATGGAGGGCGGGAAGGGGACCACCAGCAAGGCGATCCGGTTCCAGCTCCGGCCGGATCCGCTGGCCAGGTAGGGCGAAGCGCGAACGTGATCGCCCAGTGCGGGCCGTCCTGCGCGTCCCTGCCCGATGGGGTTCTGCACCAGGTGGCTGGAAGGCGGGATCGACGCCCGGAGGCCGGTCCGCCCGTCCCCGTAGTGCCGACCGGGATGGGCGTTCCGGGTTCCAACCCGCCCGGGAGGCCCCGATCAGGCGCGCCGCCGGCAAGCGCCCACCCGGTCGTGCGCCGCCGCATTGCCATCCCACGGAAAACCACATATGCTGCCAATTAACGAGATGGGAATCGAACCCGTCGCGGATTGCAGGCGTCGGTTGTGGAAAACCGGAACCGGCACGCGTTGTTCGTCCAGCGGATCCGAACGCGGCCGGACATCATCAAAGGGACGGGGCAGGTGAAGACGACGAAGGCACCTCTTCGCGGCTGCGACGGCGGCGGCCGCTGCGCTGCCCGGGGCGGCCTGCACGAACGGCACGCAGCCGCCCCCGGCGGGAACAGCACGCAGCCCGGCGCCGCCGCGGCCGGCGGAGCGCCCGTCCGTTCGGTCGTTCCGGCAGGGGCACGCGCACGTTCCGTCGCGCCGGCGCCGGTGCCGACGCGCTCCGCCGCGCCCGCACGCTGACCGCCGCGAGCGCCCTCGACTCCACCCCCTCACTCCCTCGCCCAGGATGCGCACCATGCCTCTCTCCAGGCGATTCCCGATCGTTGCCGCCCTGACCCTGCTGGTCTGCGCCGCGTGCGGCGCTGGCGAGCCCACCGGACCCGGAGCGGCTGCCGACTCGGCCTTCGTGGCCGCGCTCCGCGCGCGGCTCGAGGCCGCCACGAAGGCTGGCGAGTTCTCCGGCGCCGTGCTCGTCACCCGCGACGCGCGCACGCTGTTCGACGGCGCCTACGGCCTCGCGAATCGGGAGCAGGGCGTCTCGAACACGCCGCTCACGCAGTTCCGCGTCGGGTCGATGGACAAGATGCTGACCGCGGTCGCGGTGCTGCAGCTCGTGCAGGCCGGGAAGGTGCGCCTCGACGTGCCGCTCGGCACATACCTCCCGGACTACCCGAACGCGGAGGTGGCGTCGAAGGTGACGCTTCACCACCTGCTCACCCACACCGGCGGCACGGGCGACATCTTCGGGCCGGAGTTCACCGCGCACCGGTCCGAGCTCCGCACGATAGGGGATTACCTCCGGCTCTACGGCACGCGCGGCCTGCGGTTCGAGCCGGGTACGCAGTGGGAGTACAGCAACTACGGCTTCCTGCTCCTCGGCGCCGTCATCGAGCGGGTGGGCGGGACGAGCTACTACGACCAGGTCGCGGCGCACGTGCTCGCGCCGGCGGGAATGACGGCCACCGGCTTCGCGCCGGAGGACTCGCTCGTGCCCGGGCGGTCGGTCGGCTACACGCGGCAGCTGGTGCCGGGCGCGCTCGTGTCGAACGCGCCGACGCTCCCCTACCGCGGCACGCCCGCGGGGGGCGGGTACTCCACCGTGGGGGACTTCGCGCGCTTCGCCGCCGCGCTTCGCGAGCACCGGCTCCTGGATCCGGCGCACACGACGCTGCTCCTCGCCGGGAAGGTCGCGGTCGGCCAGGGGGCGCAGTACGCATACGGGTTCGTCGACCGCGTCATGCACGGCCGGCGATTCGTCGGGCACGACGGAGGCGCGGCGGGGATGAACGGCGTCCTCGATTTCGAGCCGAACGGCGGGTACGTGGTCGTCGTGCTGTCGAACTTCGACTCACCGGCGGCCACACAGGTCGAGTCCTTCATCCTCGACCGCCTGCCCACCTCCACGCCCGCCGGAGGCGGCGGCGCTTCGGCCGCACGGTCCGCGCCCAGGCCTGCCCGGATGCGCCGATGATCTCGGGAAGCAGCCGCTTTCCGGTGATCCTGTTCTCGCACGGCCACGCCGGGGGGAAGGGGACCACCAGCAAGGCGATCCGGTTCCAGCTCCGGCCGGATCCGCTGGCCAGGCAGGAGCAATGGGTTGGCCCGATCGTCGAATCGCGATGAACGTCCTTCCCTGGAGACGCTGATGAAAGCGGCAATCGCGCTGGCTGCCCTGTTCATTTCCGCATGCGGAGGGTCCGAGCCGGGCCCCGGACCGATCACCCCGCCGACAGGGCCGAACCAGGTGGACGGCGGCGAATGGGGACTCCGGTCCGGATTGATCGAACCCAACTCCGAGCTGGCGCTCGCGGAATTGAACGGCAAGCTCTACCTCCTCGGCGGATATCCGGCGAGTCGGCAGACGGTCCGTACGGTCCAGATCTACGACATCGCGAGCGACCACTGGGTGCTCGGACCGCCGCTCCCGCAGCCCAACAACCACGGGATGGCGGCCGGCGTCAACGGAAAGATCTACCTGATCGGCGGCCAGACCACGGCCGATGATCCGAGCTACGTGAACACGGTCTACGAGCTGGATCCCGCGACGGGTGCATGGGTTGAGAAGGCGCGGATGCCCACGGCGCGCAGCGGCGGGGTGGCCGTCGTGCACGACGGCAAGATCTACGTCGCCGGTGGACGCCCGCCGCGCGGACACGACTTCGCCGTCTACGACCCGGCGACCGATCACTGGCAGGTGCTCCCGGATCTACCCTCCCAGCGCAACCACATCACCGGCGCGGCGATCAGCGGCCGCATCCACGTCGTCGGAGGGCGTCTCGGCTCCGGATTGTCGCCCGAAAAAACGGCGGTGCACGAAGTCTTCAACCCACAAACGGGGACCTGGACGACCGCAGCCCCCATGCTGCGGGGCCGCAGCGGCATGAACGGGGTCATGGCCCGGGGTTGCTTCCACGTCTGGGGCGGCGAGGACGTGACCGGCATGATGCCCGACCATGACTACTACGATCCTCGGACCGACACGTGGACACGCCTCCGTGACATGCCTATTCCGGTTCACGGCGTTTACGGGTCAGCCTTCGTGAACGGTCTCATCTGGGTCGCCGGTGGCGGCACCGATATCGGCGGCAGCCACGGCAGCCTGCACAACCAGGTCTTCCGGCCGACAGTGAGCTGCGAGTGACGCCGTTTCCGTCCTGAACGGTGTTTGGCGTGATGGCGTCGCGCCTCAGCTCGTCGAGCGATTCGTTTCACGCAGAGACGCAGAGGCACGGAGAGAACCACTCTCCGTGCCTCTGCGTCTCTGCGTGAAACGGCAGTTCAGATCGCCTGGTTTCGGTCAGTGAATCACCATTGACAAAAAAAGTTGTCAATGCTATCCTCTCCTCATGCTCGACATCCAGGTCATCGATGATCCGGCGGCCGCGACGGTGGCCCTGGAGCCCATGCGGAGCCGGCTCCTCTCCGAGCTGGCCGTGCCCGCCTCGGCGGCGACGCTGGCCGCGCGGGTCGGCCTGGCCCGGCAGAAGGTCAACTACCATCTGCACGCGCTGGAGGCGCACGGGCTGGTGCGGCTGGCCCAGGAACGCAAGTGGGGCGGGCTGACGGAACGGCTGCTCGTGGCGACGGCCGCTTCCTACGTCGTTTCGCCGAGCGCCCTGGGCCCGGTCGCCATCGATCCCGACCGCGAAGTCGACCGGCTCTCCGCGAGCTATCTCATCGCCCTGGGCGCACGGATCGTCCGCGAGGTGGCCGACCTCGTCCGCCGCGCGAACCAGGCGGGCAAACGCCTGGCGACCCTGGCGGTGGATGCCGAGGTCCGCTTCCGGTCGCCGGACGACCGGGCGGCGTTCAGCGCCGAGCTCGCCGAGGCCGTCGCGAAGCTCGTTGCGAAGTACCACGACGAATCCACCCCGGGCGGCCGCGCGCATCGCCTGGTGGTCGTGTCGCACCCCCTGCCGCAGAAATCCGAGCCCGAGGAGCCCGCATGAGCGTGAAAGAAGAGGCCTCCGGACGCCGTTCCGTCCAGGTCGAAGTCGAGGTCCCCGGCACGCCGGAGGAAGTCTGGCAGGCCATCGCCACCGGGCCGGGCATTTCGTCCTGGTTCGTGCCGGCCGAGATCGAGGAGCGCGACGGGAAGCCCGTGGCGGTGAAGTTGAGCTTCGGTCCGGGGATGGAGGCACGCTCCGTGGTGACCGCCTGGGATCCGCCCCGGAGGTTGGCCAAGGAGTTCGAGGGCTGGATGCCCGGCTCGCCTCCCATGGCGGAGGAGTGGAGCGTCGAGGCGCGCGGCGGAGGCACCTGCATCGTCCGCATCGTCCACAGCCTTTTCGCCAGCACGGACGATTGGGACGACCAGCTGGAAGCCGGCCAGGCCGCATGGCCTGCCTTCCTGCGCACCCTGCAGCTCCATCTCACCCACTTCCGCGGCCAGCGCGCCTCGCTCATGCAGGTGACGGCTCCGGTCGCGTGCACGGAAGCGGAGGCCTGGGAAGCGCTGACCACCGCGGTGGGCGTGAAAGGCCTGGGCGTCGGGGAGCGCTGGACGACGCCCGCGGGTGTCGCCCCGCTCGGCGGCGTGGTGGAGTATGTCACCCGCGATCCGTACGACGCCCTGCTGAGAGTCGACCAGCCGGGGCCGGGCATCGCCGCCCTCGGCGCCTTCACCGCTCCCGGCGGTCCGGTCATGGTGGCGATGAACGTCTACCTCTACGGTGAGCAGGCGGCCGCGACCGTCGCCCGTGAGACCCCGCTGTGGGAAGCGTGGCTCCAGGAGCTCTTTCCCCAGGGCGTCGGAACGGAGGCCTGAATGAGAACGCTCAAGCTCATCGAGCACATCTCGCTGGACGGCGTGATCCAGCACTCCGCCGATGGGGGCGGCTTCCCCTACGGCGACTGGACCGCGCCCTATCGGACTCCCGCCGGCCGGGACGCGGTGATGGCCGCGCACGGGGAGCGCTTCGACCTGCTGCTCGGCCGCCGCACCTACGACCTCTGGTCGGGCTACTGGCCGAAGGCACCGGGTAATCCGTTGGCGGATCGCCTCAACGCGGCAACGAAGTACGTCGCCACCCACCGTCCGGAAAGTCTCGAATGGGGCCCGTTCGAGGGCGTCGGACCGGACCTCGTCGAGGGCGTGCGCCGCATCAAGGCGCAGGACGGCCCGGGCCTCGTCCTCTCGGGGAGCTCCACGCTGACGTCGACGCTGCTCGAACACGGGCTTGCGGATGAAGCCGTGCTGATCGTCTCTCCGGTTCTGCTGGGGACGGGGAAGCGCTTCTTCGCGGAGGGAACCCCGGCGCACGCATTCGAGCTCGTCAGCACGACGTCGACGCCGTCCGGCGTCCTCCTCAACACGTACAAGGTCATGGGACCCTTGAAGACCGGATAGCTCGGCGACGCGAAGGAAACGGCTCATATCACGGTAGACCTCCCCTGGACGCAGTCTCCACTCCTCGAAAGGAACCTCGCGATGTCGAAGGTGGTCGCAATCATGTCCATGTCGCTCGACGGCTACGTCGCCGACCTTGACGACGGCGTGGCCGAAGTGTTCGACTGGTACTTCAACTCCGGGGATGTTGAATTCGACACCGGAGGGGCGGATGCCATGACGTTCAAGGTGTCCCCGCAGAGCGCCGAGCACCTGCGCCGCCTCTGGTCCGAGCTGGGCGCCGTGCTCACCGGCCGGCGCACCTTCGACAAGGCCGAAGGCTGGGGCGGAGATCACGCCTGGGGGCCGGCGTTCGTACTGACCCACCACATCCCCGCTGGGTGGCCGCGACCCGGCTCGACGGTTCACTTCGTGACCGATGGGATCGAAAGCGCGGTGAACCAGGCCAAGGCCGCCGCGGGCGCGGGTAAGGCGGTCGGAGTGCATGGCGCAGACACGATCCAGCAGTGCCTGAACGCCGGCCTCCTGGACGAGCTCCACGTCGACCTCGCGGCGGTCCTCCTCGGCTCGGGAGTCCGGCTCTTCGACCACCTGGCCGGCACGCCC
>JBJMPM010000395.1:0-25664 GCA_045803205.1 Longimicrobiaceae bacterium | reverse complement strand
GGAATGCGCAGGAGCCCGCCGCGGAAGCCCGCACCATCGACGCGTCCACGCCGGCGCTCGTCGATGCCTAGCTTTTCCTGCATGGATGAACGAGTGAACGTGAGGCCGTGGCTTCCGCGCGAGCTTCCGCAGCCGGCTCCGACGTGGCCGCGATCAGATCCTCACGGCCCTGCCGCCATCGGAGTGAACGCTGATTCCATGTGGCCGGGCCTCAGGATGACACCCAGAGGTGTCCGAAAAACGGGTTCAGCAACACCCACTCAGGATGACGTTTTCAGGATTCCGTGTGGTTTCTCAAAAGTCTCCAGGATGACGTCTTCAGGATTCCGTTTGGTTCTCAAAGCCTCTGAGACCGCCGCGCTGTGCCGGCGGGGCGCACGGCCCTTGCACGCGTTCGCGCGTCCGCGAACGACAGTTCCGCTCCGGGGCTGCCGTTCGGTCCTGGAAGAAAAAACACGAACGAGGGGAGCAGGATCGATGGACGTGAAGAACGCGGATGCGTCCGCCGCGGGGACGTTCCGGCTGGGCGGCGAGCTGCCGGTGCACCGCATCGGCTTCGGGGCGATGCGCATCACCGGGAAGGGGATCTGGGGGCCGCCGGCCGACCGCGGCGAGGCGCTCCGGGTGCTGCGGCGCGCGCTGGAGCTCGGGGTGAACCTGATCGACACCGCCGACTCCTACGGTCCGTACGTGAGCGAGGAGCTGATCGCCGAAGCCCTTCACCCGTACCCCGAGGGGCTGGTGATCGCGACCAAGGCGGGGCTGGAGCGGCCGGGGCCGGACGAGTGGACGCCCAACGGCCGCCCTGAGCACCTGCGCCGCGCCATCGAAGGGAGCCTGCGCCGGCTGCGGGTGGAGCGTATCGACCTTTACCAGCTCCACCGCATCGACCCCGAGGTCCCCGCCGACGAGCAGCTCGGCGTGATGGCCGAGCTGCAGCGCGAGGGGAAGTTCCTGCACTTCGGGCTCTCGGAAACGGGAATCGAGGAGATCGAGGCGGCGCGGCGGGTGCTGCCGGTGGCGAGCGTGCAGAACCGCTACAACCTGCAGGACCGCGCGCAGTGGGAGGCGGTGGTGGACTACTGCGAGCGGGAAGCGATCGCCTTCATCCCCTGGTTCCCGCTCGCCGCCGGGCCGCTGGCGCGCGAGGGCGGACCGGTGGACCGCATCGCGCGGCGGCTGGGGGCCACGCCGGGGCAGGTGGCGCTCGCCTGGCTGCTGCGCCGCTCGCCGGTGATGCTGCCGATCCCCGGCACCTCGAAGGTGGCGCACCTGGAGGAAAACGTCGCCGCCGCCGGCCTGGAGCTGGACGAGCAGTCGATGCGCGCGCTGGACGAGGCCTCGCGCGCGGGCGGGGCGGGGGAGGCGGCGGCCTAGGCTGCGTCGAGCACGCACGCGGGGATGGCCTCACCCCAGGCTCGACTCCGGGTCCGGTGTGGGGCATCTTGCTTTACGCCGGCCGTCGTTGGCGTCCGCGAAGGGGGAGTGTGCGGTTGCAGCGGCGACTTCATCAGTCGCATGGTCGCGTGAGCTGCGGACGCGCTCCATTGCCGATCCGGCAGGGACAGGTCCACCCATGACCCGGCTCGCCTGGAGGGATTCGAACCCATGGACCAGCACTCATCCGGAATCAAGCCGGAATCGTGGCTCGTCTCGGCGGGCCGCTCGCCCGAGCCCGGCGCCCCGCTGAACGTGCCGCTGATCCCCGCGTCGAACTTCATCATCGGCGGGGGGCCCGCGTACTCGCGCGACGATGGCACGCCGACCTGGGAAGCACTCGAAGAAGTCGTCGGCGGGCTCGAGTCCGGCAGGGCCGTGGCGTTCGCTTCCGGCATGGCCGCCATCGCCGCGGTGTTCGACCAACTCCCGGCTGGCGCCGTCGTGGTGCTGCCCGACGACTGCTATCAGGGTGTCGGAGGCCTCGTGGCCGCGGGCGCCGAAAGAGGGCGCTGGTCGGTGCAGCGCGTGGCGGTGGACGACACGGCCGGCTGGATTCGCTCCTGCGGCGCCGCCGACCTGATCTGGCTCGAATCGCCCTCGAACCCGCTGCTCACGGTAGCGGACCTGGAGGCCGTCTGCGCGGCACCGCGCAGACCCGGTGCGATCGTGGCGGTGGACAACACCTTCGCCACGCCGCTGAATCAGCAGCCGCTCGAGTTCGGCGCCACGGTGTCGCTGCAGTCGGCCACCAAGCTCATCGGCGGCCACTCCGACCTGCTGGCCGGGGTCGCCACGACGAGAGACGATGCACTCTGGCACGCCCTCAGGGTGTCTCGCGAGCTGAATGGCGCGACGCCGGGAACGCTCGAAGCCTGGCTCGCCGTCCGCGGCGCGAGAACGCTCGCGCTTCGCCTGCAGCGGGCCCAGCAGACCGCCTCGATGCTCGCGGAGCGGCTCGAGACGCACCCGCGGGTCACCCGCGTCCGGTACCCGGGCCTCCCCTCGCATCCGACGCATGCGACCGCCCGGCGCGTGCTCAAGGGCCCCGGAACGATCGTTTCGTTCGACCTGGCCGGCGGGGCCGAGCTTGCGGATGGTGTCTGCCGGAACGCCAGGCTCATCCGCCACGCCACCAGTCTCGGTGGCGTGGAATCGACGATGGAACGGAGAGCGGCGATCCCGGGGCAGGGACACCTTCCCCCTTCGCTCCTGCGCCTCAGCGTCGGGATCGAGGATGCCGAGGACCTCTGGGCCGACCTCGACGCGGCGATCCGCTCCGCCGCACCGTGACCATCTCTGATGATTGACCGTGCATTCAGGGAAACAGAATGGTTCACACAGAGGAAGCAGAGGGACCAGAGAAACAGCCGCAGTTTCTCTGGTCCCTCTGCTTCCTCTGGGTGAGACTTCTGTTCAGTATCTTCAGGAACGAGCCTAGCCGGCCAGCGCCAGCCGCGCGTCGGCGGGCCTCGCGGCGCGGCGCGCCAGGAGCTGCGGGCCGATGTAGCGCATCGCCGTGTCGTCGGGCTTGTCGGGGAGCCCGCCGAAGTGGAGGGAGGCGAAGCCGCAGGGGTTGCCGGCCCAGTCGTAGCCCAGCGCGCCCCCCGGGAGCCCGTCGAAGAGCGGGTAGAAGTAGCGCTGCGTGGGGAGCTCGTGCAGCGGCCGCTGCGCGTAGGCGGCGGCGATGAACCCCTGCTCCCAGAGCCAGGGGAGGCACCGGTCCGCCCGCACCTGCGCCATGCGCGCCGCCAGTCGCCGGCGGTCGTCGGCCAGGCGGCACCAGTAGAGCCCCGCGTTGAAGCGCCCCGCCGGCGAGGGCGCGCCCTGCCGGAAGACCGCGCCCCAGGTGCGGTGGTACTCCCGCGCGTGGTCGCAGTCGGGGATGAACACCAGGTCGTGCCGGCGGAAGGCCTCCAGCGCGTCGTCCACCGGGTCCAGCACGAAGAGGTCGTCGTCGACCAGCCCGAACTCCTCGGGCCCGTCCAGCAGCCCCACGCACGCCTTCATCACGAACCAGTAGCGCCGCGCCATCTCCGCCAGCCCGTGCCCCCCCAGCGCGCGGGCGGCGCCGAGCACCCGCGCCGTCTCCACCACCTCCGCGAACGGCAGCGCCGCGCGGAAGGCCTGCGCCGCCGCCGCGCTCCACTGGTGAGAGCCGTAGAGGAGGATCGACGACGGCGCGTAGCCGTTCAGCACCAGCGAGTAGACGGCCACCACCGCGCGCAGCGGGTTGCGGCCGTCGGTGTAGAGCTTGAGCGGCGGCCCGCCGCCCGTGCGCACCCGCTCGCGCACGGCGTCGCGGTGCGGCGCGAGCACGGCCTCGGCGTCCCCCGCGACGCTGCCCGGCGAGCGCGCGCACCAGATCCAGTCGCCGTGGAACTGCCACTGCGCCACCTCCAGCACGTCGCCCGCGCGCACCTCCACCTCGGCGCGGCGCAGCCCGTGCGCGCTCCGGTCCTCGTGGATCACCCGCCCGCCCAGGCGGATGATGCACCCGTCGTCGTCCCAGAACACCAGCCGCCCCGTCTCGGCCGCGCGGATGCGGAAGACCACGTGGAAGCGGCGCATCTCGCTCCCCACCAGGCTCGCCATCCCCCCGCGGAAGAGATTGCACCAGTCGATCGTCCACGCCGGCTCGCCGTCGACCATCTTCCAGAGCGGCTGCGGGCGGAAGGGCGACGCGGGGGCGTTCCAGTCGGGCTCGGAGCTCCACCGGCCGTTCGCCTCGGCGACGGGGCGGGGCCAGGAGCAGGAGAGCAGCTCGCAGGGGATGGGGAGCATGGATCCGGGCGGGCAGGGAAGGGCAGGACGATCTCTTCCGGATGTTGCATGAAACCGCCGGGGGAATCAAGCCCCTGAACGGCACCTCACACGGAGTCAACGGAGATCATCTCCGCTGACTCCGTTGACTCCGTGTGAGGCCTTCTGTCAGAGACTGGAATCCGGAACTGTCCTCGGCGAGCTGCTATGAGACCCCGCCGCTACTGGACGACGACCGCCCCCTTCATGAACGGGTGCGGCTTGCAGTGGTAGGGGAAGCTCCCCGCCGCGTCGAAGTCCTGCTCGAAGGTGGCGTACTGCGGCAGGGACTCCGAGTCCCAGGCGCCCCCGTCGGCGGTGCTGGTGTGCGTCGTGGCGCTGGCGCTGCAGTTCACCCAGGTCACCTTCCCCCCCTTCGGCACCGTCACCTGCACCGGCGAGAAGCCGAAGTCGATGATCCGCACCACGCCGGCCGGCTGCGCGCCGGTGCAGAGCTCCTGCCCGGTGGGCGCCGTCACCGTCACGTGCTCGCTGAAGCAGCCGGCCAGGCCGCCCGCGGCCACCAGCGCGGCGAAGCCCGCGCAGGCGAAGCTGTAGGTCGCTCTCAGGTTCATCGGACCACCACTCTTCCCTTCATGAAGGGGTGCGGAGTGCAGTGATAGCTGTAGGTGCCGGGCGTGGTGAAGGTGTGCCGCCACTTGTTCCCCGACTGGATCAGCCCCGAGCTGAAGGAGCCGTCGTCGGCGGTCACGGTGTGCGCGAGCGGGTCGTTGTTGGTCCACTCCACCGTGGTCCCCGCCTGGATCTCGATGGTTCCCGGCACGAAGGCCAGGTTGCGCATCCCCGCCCGCGCCACCGGGCCGGTGGGGGTGGCGCCGGAGTCCGCCGGGGCCAGCTCGGGCACGGCGGCCGGGGGCGCGTGCCCCTCGGCCGAGCGGCCGAACCAGCGGTTCAGGGTCAGCGGGATGGTGAACTCGAAGCCGTAGCGCCGCGTCTTGTCGCCCCGCGAGAGCCCCTGCAGGGTGTAGACGGAGGTGTTCGAGGCCTGGATGGAGAGGGTGTGCGGCGTGCCGGGGATGGCCAGGTGCACCCCGGCGCTCCAGGCCACCTCCTCGCCCTCCTCGCGCTCCAGCAGCGTGGCCACGTCGCCCGCCAGCGCGAAGTAGCGCGACACGCGCACCGTTCCCCCGCCCGCCACCGCGAAGCGGCGGTCGCCGGCGCTGAAGGCGTCGGAGAGCGCGCGCCCCGCCACGATCAGCCGCACCGGCCCCTGCCGCCGCGCGAGCGAGACCTCTCCGTCCACCCCGTCGGCGGCGAAGTTGTAGCTGACCTGCCCGGCCAGGTCCAGCGGGGCGCCGCGGTCCTGCTGCAGCGCCGCGTGGCGCAGGAAGAGCTCCCACTCGTTGGGGTAGCGGGGCGCCAGCGCCGAGTTGGTGGTGTACTCCGCGCCCAGCAGGGTGCGCAGCGGCAGCCCCGCGGCCAGGGTGAAGGAGGGAACGTTGGTCACCTTCCGCTCCGGCGCGTCGCTGGCGATGAAGCGGTGCATGAAGTTGAAGTAGAGCTGGCCGCTGCTCCCCACCCATCCCCCGGAGAGGTTGGGCGGGCGGTCCAGCAGCGACTGCGCGCGGCCGCCGGTGGCGCTGGTGCACAGGGCGGCCCACGCTGCACCCAGGGCGCAGGCGGCGCGGACTGCACGGAGGGTCTTCACGTTGGTCGGCTCCTCGGGGCGTGGAGGTGGACGGGCGCGGCGCCTGCTACCGCACCACGACGGTGCCCTTCATCTGCATCCCCACGTGCGGCATGCAGTAGAAGTCGTAGCGGCCGGGCTCGACCCCGGCGAAGGAGATGGTGTAGCTGTCGCCCGCGCTCAGCAGCAGCGGGCCGGAGAGCGGCTGCATCTGGTTGGGCATGGCCGCCGCCAGGGCGCGGCGCACGCCGGCCGGCACCTTCGCCGGGTCGAAGCTCACGTTGTGCGGCGCGCCGCTCACCACCACGAAGCGCACGCGGTCGCCCGGGCGGATGGTGAGGGTGGCCGGGTCGAAGCGCGCGGTGGTGCCGCTCAGGGTCATCTTCACCTCGTGCACCGCCGGCGGCGCCGCGGGGGTGGGCCGCGCCGGCGCGAAGGCCGAGAGGGCGGCGACGGCCGCCGCGCCCGCCAGGGTGGTGCCGAGAACAGAACGAATCTTCACGGGTCCTGCGTTCCTGCTGGAGTTCAAGGTGCGGCGTGCCGGAGTGCACCGCCGCGGTTCGCGTCGCGAGCCCCGCTCCGCGCGCCGCCCGCGGAGGGCGGCGCGCCGGAGACGGTGGAGTCCGCGACGGTGGTCAGCGGACGACGATGGTGCCCTTCATCCCGGTGGTGACGCTGCCGTTCTTGTCGTACATGTGGGGGACGCAGAAGTATGCGTAGCGCCCCGCCCGCACCCCCGCGAACGACACCGTGTAGGCCGCGCCGGGCTCGCTCATCAGCGGCCCCCAGAGCTCGTCGATCTGGTTGGCCATGTGGGAGCTGAGGATGGGCTTCACGTCGGCCGGGATGGTGGCGCGGTCGAAGGCCACGTTGTGCGGGCCGCCGCTCACGTTGATGAAGCGCACCTCGTCGCCGGGGCTGATGGTGAGCACGGCGGGCTCGTAGCGCGCGGTGTTCCCCGTCATCGTCATCCGCACCTCGTGCACCCGGGGCGGGGCGGCGGCCTCGACGGTCCCGCGCGGGGCGAACGCCGCCAGGGCGAGCACGCCGGCCGCGAGCCCGGCCGCGATCTTCGTCTTCATGGTTCGCTCTCTTTCGCTGGTGTGGCGTTGCGCGGGCCGCGGTCGCGGCTCACTGCACCACCACGCGTCCGGTCATCCCGCTGTGCCGGGTGCACTGGTAGTCGTAGGTCCCCGCGGTGGGGAAGGTCCGCGTGGCGCTCCCCCCGGAATCGGTGTCGGGAACGTTGCCGCCGGTGGGCGCGGCGCCGCTGAAGGTCACGTTGTGCCGCGCGCCCGAGATCTGCCAGGTCACGCTCCCCCCCGGCGCGATGGTGACGGTCTGCGGGGAGAAGGAGATCCCCGGCGTGGTCACCGTGACCGACGACGTGGGCGGCGGCGGGGGCGGCGGCGGGGGCGGCGGCGCCGTGGTGGTGGTGACGGTGATGGACGCCGTCGCCGTGCGCGTGGTGCCGCCCGAGGCGAGCGTCGCGGTGATCGTCGCCGTCCCCGCGGCGACGCCTGTCACCACCCCGGACGCGCTCACGGTGGCCCGGGTGGCATCGCTGGTAGTGTATGCGGCGGCGGGGAGCCCCGCCATCGCCGCGCCGTTCTGGTCGCGGGGCGTGGCGGCGAGTTGCAGCGTGCCGCCCACCTGCACCGACCCCGACGACGGGCTCAGCGCCAGCGAGGTGAACACGGGGCTCGAGGCCTGCGCCGTCTTCACCACCACCGTGCCCGGCTCGCCGTGGCGGCTGCAGTGGTAGCTGTACGTCCCCGCGCCCGCGAAGGTGCGGCTCGCCGACGTCCCCTTGTCCATCCGGGGGATGTTGCCGCCCGCGGGCGCGGCGCCCTCCCACACCACGTCGTGCTCCTCCTCGCCGTCCATCGTCCAGGTCACCGTGCCCCCCGCCGCCACGGTGGCCGAGAGCGGCGAGAACCCCGCCTTGCTCCCCCGCACCGTCGCCGTCGCGGGGACCACCTCGGTGACGGTCACCACGCTGGTCGCGGTGCGGGTGACGCCGCCATGCGTGAGGGTGGCGGTGATCGTCGCCGCCCCCGCGGCCACGCCGGTGATCACGCCGGAGGCGCTCACCGTGGCCCGGGTGGCGTCGCTGGTGGCGAACGACGGGGTGGGGATGGCGAGCGAGGCGCCCGCCGCGTCGCGCGCCCAGGCCTGGAGCTGCAGCGTGCTCCCGACGGGGACCGCGCCCGCGTCCGGGCTGAGCCCCAGCACGGCGAACCCTGCGGCCGGCGGAGGATTGACCGTGAGCGACGCGCTGGCACTGTCGGTCACGCCGCCGTGGGTGAGCACCGCGCGGATCACCACGGCGCCCGCCGCCACCCCCCGCACCATCCCGCTCGCGTCGACGGTCGCCCGCGAGGGGTCGCTGGAGGTGAAGGCCGGCGCGGGGAGGCCGCTCATCTCGTTGCCGATGGCGTCCCTGGGCGTGGCGGTGAGCTGGAAGGTGCCGCCGACGTCGACGGTGCCGCTCGCGGGCGAGAGCGCCAGCTCCTGGAAGCTGCTCTCGGCGGCGGGAGGGGTCGGCGTGGTGGCCGCGCCGCCGCCTCCGCAGGCGGCCAGCACGGCCAGGGCCGCGATCGAAAGGGACTGCCGGTTTCGCATCCTTCTGCTTCCGTCCTGCGGGCGAGCCGGCGCGCCGCCCCGGGTGGGAGGGCGAGTACCGGCTCGCGGGTGGGTTCGTGCCAGGGGACCAAAGCAGGACCGGGACCGCCGCGCCGGCCTTCGCGGCACGTAAGCTAAGGCATCGTTTGACAGTAGTTTAGCCGATCGCGGCGCAGAAACGGATGTTTG
Organism: Longimicrobiaceae bacterium; assembly: GCA_045803205.1. Classification (GTDB taxonomy): domain Bacteria; phylum Gemmatimonadota; class Gemmatimonadetes; order Longimicrobiales; family Longimicrobiaceae; genus Longimicrobium. Next base: position 16,963 of record JBJMPM010000395.1, on the reverse strand, counting down.
ATTCGGGCCGCGGATGTGTCTCGCGCCGCGACAACGGTGTTGCAACGGAGAACAGGGGGGACCTGGATCACGCGGAGGCAGGGATGGGCAGGTGAGGTGTCGAGCGGGTGGTGCTCGAAGGGGGTGCGGATGAAGCCCGTGCAGGGCGCAGAAACAAAAACGCGCACCGGTCGGATCCGGCGCGCGCGGGAAGCGTGGAGCGGTGTGTTCTCGTCAGTGGCGCGAGCGTGCGTACCCGACGATCAACGAGCCGCCCTCGCGTATCACCCGCACGTCGGAACCGTTGCGCGCGGCCTTGATGGCTTCGCCGTGCTCGCGAAGCCGCTCGCTGAGCCCCTTGGACGAGTCACGGGGCGTGATCAGTGTCGGCGCGTCGGTCAGTCGAGACATTTTCCCGTGGGTTCGTGGTCTCATGGACACTACTCCGTGCCCACCCCATCGTCAAGCCCGGGCCCATGTACGTGCGACGAGGCCGCAAGGTTGCGTGCGACGCCCTCCCGGCGCGTTTCCTCGTCTTCGGCCTCCACCAGAAGCTGAATCAGATCGCGGATGATCCACAGGATCGGGTTCAGCAGGGGGAAGAGGTGGCGTACGGGGTCGCGGCCGGAGAACAAGCCCGGCTGAGTGGAATGCACGTTCAGTACCCCGACCGGCTCGTCACCGGTCCCTGGCGGGAACGGGAGCGAGGCGAACGCCTGCACCGACGCGCCCGCCGGGCTCTCGAAGTATCTCCGCACGGCTTCGACCACGTGGCCAGGGAATGCGCCCTTGCGCCGGCACCAGTCCAGCAGCGCGGCCTGGCTGGGATAGATCGTCCATTTCTTCCGCACCCAGGCGAGCGGCGCACCCGGCAGCACCCGCCACAACAGGCGCTTCCCATGGCCGACCCGCCGTTCGTTCCTGACCGGAACCGCCAGCCTGAGCGGTTCCAGCACGTCCGGTGCGTTTCCCTGCCTCGTCGTGGTGGTCGAGAGCTCCGGCACGAGCTCCAGGACGCCCTCGAGCAGGTCCAGCGACAGCGGGCTCAGCCCGAACGACAGGCTCCGCTCCCAATGCTCCCTCTCCGCCCGCGGCAGGTTCCGGAGCGGCTCCGCCGGCCGGAAGATCATCAGGTTCGCGGCGTAGACGCCCTCGCTCGGCGCGTTCTCGAAGATGCGCACGAGCTCCGCGACGCCGCCGAGCACCGTCCGGATCGCGTCCTTCACCCGTTCCGGCGGCAGAGCGCCCGCGGCACGGGCATAGAGCACGTCGGCCAGCACCTCGCGGCAGGCATTGTCCGTCGCGGCGAAGCTCGAGAGGAAGGTCGGGGGAGGAAGGGTTTCGACCAGCCGCTGGAGGCGGTCGGTGGCGTCGATGAGCGCGCGCTCGGCTGCCGCCCGGCGCTGGTCCTCGCGCTCCCGCTTCGTGTCCTGGGCGCGCTGGGCCACGACCGTGGAGACGACTACGACGGCCGCCAGCAGGTAGAATCCCCACGCGCCCCAGAGAGGCGTGTCGCCGATTCCCCAGTTCCAGGGGAGGATCTGGTCCGTGTACTTGTTCGCCAGGACGCCGAGGAAGAGCGAGGCGAAGAGGGTGAAGACGTAGAACGAGAGCTTGCCGCCCAGTCGCTCCGCCAGGGCCGTCGCGGGGGGCGGCGTCGCCTGGTGATCCTGGACCCCTGGAGGGTGTGCAGAGGCCAGCGGGGAGCCGGGACTGCGACGATCGAGGGAGGTGCTCACGCGTGCGCCGGAGGGAAGATGGCCGTGCTGGACGCTTCGGCAGAATGCCACCGGCCGAATGTTTCGGCAATGGCGTCACCGCTGCCCCGGGAAGGGGCGTCGCCGCCACCGCCTCGGAACTCGCCGCGATCTCCCCCGGTAACAGCCGGCGCTTCGATGTTGTCCTCCTCGATCCCCTCCGGAGGTTCGATGTCCCGGCTCGAATCAGCTCCTCTCTCCCCACGCCCCCGCCGCTCCGCCTTCGCCCTTTCACTGCTGCTCGCTGCTACGCCCATCCTCGCGGCGCCCGTGTGGGCACAGGCGCCGGCGTGGAAGAGCGTGAGCGTGGGCTTCGACCACGCCTGCGCGCTCGACACGGCGGGGCGGGCGTACTGCTGGGGATACAACCACTCGGGGCACCTCGGCGCACGCACGTCCGTCAAATGCGGCATCATCAGTGAGAGCGGCGCGCGGGGATGCTATCCTGTGGCCAGCGAGGGCGTGCCTGTGCTGGCCGCCGACGGGATGCGGTTCGCCTCGATCAGCGCGGGAGAATACGTCACCTGCGGCATCGACCCCGAGGCGCGCGCCTTCTGCTGGGGCGATCCGATGGGCGACACCGCTTCGTATCGCGACCGGTGCCTGCGCGAGGTGCCGTGCAGCTTCTCCCCCGTGCCGCTGGACCCAGGCCGACGCTACGTGGCGCTGGACGCGCGCTCCCGCTGCTTCGCGGCGGCCGACGGCTCCGCGCGCTGCTGGGGCACCGCGTACCGCCACACGGGCGACGTCTCCACCCCGTGGTCCGTTCCCGTGGTGGCGGTGGCGGGCGATCCCGAGGGAGAGACCTTCTGCGCGCTGGGCAGGGACGGCCGCGCGTACTGCGAGGGCGAGGCCGACTTCGGCGTGCCCGGCAGGCGCGCCGCCTCCGGCCCGGCGGAGGGCGGCGCCCGCTTCACCGGGCTCGCGGCGCTGTACCACTGGGTCTGCGGCCTGGATGCGCGGGGCGCCGCGCACTGCTGGGGGGCCGCGTCGTACAGCGATGCGCAGGCAGGGCAGGCGCGCGACGGGTTCGAGCAGTGCGCGAAGTATGGGACGCGCACCTGGTGCAACCGCACCCCGGCTCCGGTCGCCGGCGCGGCGGGACTCCGCTCGGTCACGGCCATGCCCCGCGGGACGATGCCCGGGGTCTACGAGATGGTGGGGCTCACCGCCGACGGCCGCGCGTACGTCTGGGGCGGCGACCGGGTGGCGCGGCCGTGGCACCCCGAGCGGCGCTGGGCCTCGGTTGCCGCCGGGCGGTGGGGGCAGTGTGGCGTCACCACCGGCGGCGAGCTGTACTGCTGGGGGCTGGATCCGCACGAGGAGGTGCAGGGGCGCATCCCCCACCCGCGGTAAGACGTTCCTCACGCAGAGACGCGGAGACACGGAGAGAATCACCTCGCCTCTCCGTGCCTCCGCGTCTCTGCGTGAGGCTGCCGTTCGCTCAGGCCTCGATGGGCTTGAGGTTGGCGACGATCCGCGCGCGCTGCGGCTCCAGGAAGGGCGGCAGCACCACGTGCTCGCCGAGCGTGGCGGGGTCCTCGTCCACCGCGAAGCCGGGGCCGTCGGTGGCGATCTCGAAGAGCACGCCGTTCGGCTCGCGGAAGTAGAGGCTGCGGAAGTAGTAGCGGTCGATCTCGCCGCTGTTCTGCACGCCCAGCGACCGCAGGCGGTGGAACCAGGCGTGGTACTCCTCCTCGGTGGGCGTGCGGAAGGCCACGTGGTGCACGCCGCCGGCGCCGAGCCGCGCGGCGGGCAGCTCCGGCTGCACCGCCACGTGCAGCTCCGCGTGCGGCCCGCCCTCGCCCATCTCGTACACGTGCACGGTGTCGCGCGGCTGCTCGGGGTGCGGGTACTCGCGCACCGGGCGCAGCCCCATCACCCCGGTCAGCACCGTGTCGGTCGTCCGCAGGTCGGGAACGCTGATCAGGATCGGCCCAAGCCCCCGCACCTGGTGCTCCGCGGGCACGGGGCTGCGGTCCCAGGGCGTGGGCGGGTCGCCCGCGCCGCCGTCGTCCACCAGCGCCAGCCGCTGCCCCTCGCCGTCCTCGAAGTCGAGCGTCGCCCGGCCGTCGCGCTCCACGACGTCGCCGGCGGCGATCCCCATCTCCCGGAAGCGCGCCGCCCACCACTCCAGCGACGCGGCCCCGTTCACGCGCAGGTGCGTGCGGGTGATGCTGCGCGTGCCGCGGCGCTCGCGCGGCAGCGGCCAGTCGAAGAAGGTGACGTCCGTCCCCGGCGACCCCACCGCGTCGGCGTAGAAGAGGTGATAGGCGCTCACGTCGTCCTGGTTCACGCTGCGCTTCACCAGCCGCATCCCCAGCACCTGCGTGTAGAAGCGGTGGTTCGCGCGCACGTCGCCCGTGACGGCGGTCAGGTGATGGATCCCGGTGAGCTGCATCGGCGGTCTCTGGGCTGTCGGATGTGGATGGAAGACGGAGGGAGTCGCGGCACGTCGCGGGCCAGCGGCGGGACCTCGGGGGGGCAGGGCGAATGAATTCGCTGCAACAAACACACGAAGTCCGCCTGCGCGGACTACCGGCCGTGGGGTGGCCGAGGTGGAGTGGCGCGCGACCGGCACTCCCTCGGCCGAGATTGAAAACCTCGGCCGGGTGGGGGCCCGTCGCGTGCCCCGCGGCAGTGGCTGCACGAATGGTGGGAGTCCGCGAAGGCGGACTTCGTGTGTTTGTTGCCGCGGATTCATCCGCCCGCCTCCACAAGCGCTTACGGGAAAACGACCAGGGCAGGAGCCACGACCGGCCGGATCGTCCTGTCGCAGCTCCCCGTCCCTTGGGCAAACTGCGACTGTGGCACTATATTGTCTTTCCGGCCGCTGCCAGGCGGCGGACCGATGCGTCGACGGAGGGCTGGCACAATCCTGGCCTCGGCCGGGAAACAGGTGGAGCATCCCCAACCGATCCCCCCAGCGAAGGAAAGCAGGAGCATGCGCCACAGGTTCTGGATCATCGCGATGGCGGCGCTCGCCGCGCCGGCGGCGGCGAGCGGGCAGGCAGCCCCGCGCGACACCGGGCTGATCCTCTCCACCCCCGAGGCGGCGATCGCGGCGCCGGTCCCGCGCTACAAGGCGATGTCGATCCTGGTGGACCTCTCCGACCGCACCCTCTTCGTGCTCGACGAGGGCGAGGTGGTGCGGCGCTTCCCCGTGTCGGTGGGGGCGGAGGGGTACGGCACGCCCGCGGGCTCGTACCGCATCAGCCACATGATCTGGAACCCGGGCTGGACGCCGCCCAACTCCGCCTGGGCGCGCGACCACAAGTACGAGCCGCCCGGCTCGCCCGGGAACCCGATGGGGCGGGTGAAGATGTTCTTCCGCGAGCCCGACCTGTATATCCACGGCACGGCGCTCCCCAGCTCGCTCGGCCGCGCGCGCTCGCACGGCTGCGTGCGCATGCGCAACACCGACGCGGTGGAGCTCGCGCGCATGGTGATGGTGAACGGCGGCGAGCCGAAGGACCCCGAGTGGTTCCAGGAGACCATCGCGAAGGCCGACACCTCGCGCGAGGTGGCGCTTCCGCGGCCCGTGCGCGTGCGCATCCGGCAGTAACCACGGGCATCACGCAGAGAACGCAGAGAAACTGAGAGTACGCGGAGAAATCTCCGCGTACTCTCAGTTTCTCTGCGTCTCTGCGTGAGATTCCTCAGCTCGCCCGACGCGCCACCTCGTCGGCAGTGGCCGCGAGGGCCGTCGGCGGGGCGGTGTTGACGTGGCCGGGACCGTCCCCGTCTCTTGTCGACAATCGCGATGAACGCGTCAGACCCTCTTCTTTGACCGGTTCCCATGGACGTTCGCGAGCTGCGGGTGGAGGGGTGGGAGAAGGTGCTGGTGGCGCGCGAGGGCGAGTACCACTGCGTGATGGCGATCCACAGCACGGCGCTCGGCACCGCGCTGGGCGGCACGCGTCTCTGGCGCTACTCCGGCGAGAGCGAGGCGCTGGCCGACGCGCTGCGGCTCTCGCGGGGGATGACGTACAAGAACGCGATGGCGGGGCTCGCGGCGGGCGGCGGCAAGTCGGTGATGCTGGCGCCGGAGCGCATCGCCGACCGCGAGGCGCTCTTCCGCGCCCACGGCCGCTGCGTGGAGATGCTGGGCGGCGTCTACACCACCGCCGAAGACGTGGGCACCTCGCCCGCCGACATGGACGTGGTGGCGAAGGAGACGCGCTTCGTCGCCGGCACCAGCGACGGCATCGGCGACCCCTCGCCCCGCACCGCGCGCGGCGTGTTCCGGGCGATGCAGGCCGCGGCGCTGCACCGCCTGGGGTACCCCGAGCTGCACGGCGTGCGCGTCGCGCTGCAGGGGTGCGGGAACGTGGGCGCCGCGCTCGCCGCGCAGCTCGCCGGGGCGGGGGCGAAGCTGACCGTCTCCGACGTCGACGCGGCGCGGGCGAAGCGGGTGGCGGCGGAGGTCGGCGCCCGGGTGGTGGCGCCGGACCGGATCTACGACGTGGAGGCGGACGTGTTCTCCCCCAACGCGCTCGGCGCCATCCTGAACGAGGAGACCATCCCGCGGCTGCGCTGCGCGGTCGTCGCCGGCGGCGCCAACAACCAGCTCCGCGAGACGGCGGACGGCGCGCGGCTCCTGGAGCGGGGGATCGTCTACGTTCCCGACTACGTCGCCAACGCCGGGGGCGTGATCACCGGCTTCGGCGCGCTGAGCGGCCATCCGCCCGAGTGGGGCACCCGGCGCGTGGACGCCATCTACGACACCGTCCTCGAGGTCCTCCGCCGCGCCGACGCGGAAGGCATCTCCCCCCACCTCGCCGCCGACGTCATCGCCGAGGCGCGCATCAGGGCCGGAAGCCACTGATCAGGATTCCACGAGAGGCACGGAGACGGGGAGAAGGCAGCCGCATCCTCTCCCGTGTTTTCCGTGTGGAGCTGCCGTTCACCCCGCCAGCGCCAGCTCCGGCGCCTCCGCGCACGCGGCGCGCCTGCCCAGCACCTGCGGGCCGATGTAGCGCATGGCCGCGTCGTCGGGCTTGTTGGGGATGCCGCCGAAGTGCAGGCTGGCGAAGCCGCAGGGGTTCGCCGCGTAGTCGTAGCCCAGGATGCCGGCCGGCAGCCCCTCGAACACGGGGTAGAAGTGGCGGTTCGCCGCGAGCCCGTGCAGCGGCCGGTCCGCGTAGGCGGTGGCGATGAATCCCTGGTCCCAGCAGGCGCCGATGCAGTTCTCCCCCGGCACCCGGGGCATCCGCTCCGCGAGCCAGGCGCGGGGGTGAACGCCCCGGCACCAGAACAGTCCCGCGTTGAAGGTGCCCCCCGGCGTCGGCGTGTCGCGCCCGAACACGGGGCTCCAGGTGCGGTGGTGGCAGGGCCCGTAGTCCATGTCGGGGATGAACACCAGGTCGTGCGCGCGGAAGGCGTCCAGCGCGTCGTCCACGGGGTCGAGCACCAGCACGTCGTCGTCCATCAGGCAGAAGGTGTCGGGGCCGTCGAGCATGGCGGAGCACACCTTCATCACGTACCAGAAGCGCAGCGCCATCCGCGCGAGCTCCACCCCGCCCAGCGCGCGGGCGGTGGAGAGCACCCGCTCCGTGTCGACGATCTCGGCGAAGGGGAACGCCTCGCGGAAAAGCGCGGCGGCCTCCGGGCTCCACTGGTAGGCGCCGTAGAGGTGCACGGCCGAGGGGGCGTACCCGTTCAGCACCAGCGAGTACGCGCCCACCGCGGCGCGCAGCGGGTGACGCCCGTCGGTGTAGAGCTTGAGCGGCGGGCCGCCGCCGCCGTGCACGCGCTCCGCCACGAGCTCGCGGTGCGGGGCGAACACCGCCTCCGCGTCGGCCGCCGGGGCCGAGGGCGTGCGCGCGCCCCAGAGCCAGTCCCCCCCGAGCTGCCACTGCGCCACCTCCAGCACGTCGCCCGCCTGCACCTCCACCGCGGCGCGGCGCAGCGGGTGCGCCTCGCGGTCTTCGTGGACCACGCGCCCGCCCAGCCGGACGATGCTTCCGTCGTCGTCCCAGAACACCAGCCGCCCCGTCTCGGCCACGCGGATGCGGAAGACCACGTGGAAGCGGCGCATCTCGCTCGGCCCCTGGCTGATGATCCCGCCGCGGAAGAGCGCGCACCAGTCGATGGTCCACGCGGCCTCGCCCTCCACCATCCGCCACTGGGGCTGCGGCCGCAGCGGCGAGGGGGGCGCGTTCCACTCGGGCTCGGACACCCAGCGGCGGTCCGCCTCGTCCACCGGGCGCGGCCAGGAGCAGGAGAGGATCTCGAAGGGGATGGAGAGCATGGTGGCGGCGGATGGAGGAGGTCGTTTGCAGGCGGGCGCATCGTCCCTCCACTCTGCCCGCCGGCGCGGCCTCAGGCAAGCACCATGGCCGCCGGTGCCCGGAGACGGAGATTGCGGGCCCTGGACGCCGTCACGGTCGGGGTATGATCGTACCCTACATCCCAGGCGAGATACCGATGATCCATCGGAACGGAGAGAACCCTTCCCTCAGCGCTTGTCTCAAGTTCCTCGCGAAGCAGATGCAGGTCCAGCCGCACCGGATTCGCGGACTCACGTCCCTGGAGCGTGCCGAGGCGCTGGTGGAAGGCGTCGAGGTCGATCCCGACGTGGATCCTGGCAAGGACACCGCCCTCGATTGACGCGATGTTCGAGACCGTGCAACGCTATGATACCGTATCTTGAGATTGGTTGTGCAAAGAAATGAGTCGGGTCTAAAAAGTCCGGAGGTCGAAGAAATGTCATCCTGAGGGAGCCGCTGCGCCGGACTCGTATCATCAACGAATTCTGGCGGCGACCGAAGGATCTATAACGTCGGAAGCGAAACGGCCGGCCGTGTCGCCACCGTGTCTACAGATCCTTCAGGCGCCGCCACGATTCAGCGCGATATCGGACGATGGAGCGGCGGCGCCTTCAGGATGACATGTTAATGCACAGCCGCTTCTGAGAAGCGGTATGACACAGCGCAGAGGGGCGCCCGCGAGCTCTCTGGTCCTCTGGTCCTCTGCGTGAGGCCCAAATCCCTTGAACGCGTGAACGTTTGGAGTTAAGCTGCACATACGGTCCCACGCACGCATCTCCTCCCCCTCGGCCCATCCCGGGCCACCGCGCGCGACGACCTCCAGCAGAGGGTGCCGCATGGACCCGACCGACGTCACCGATCCCCGGTACTACCACCAGGTCGTCGACTGCCAGTGGGCGTGCCCCGCGCACACCAACGTCCCGGAGTACATCCGCCTGATCGCGCAGGGGCACTACACCGAGGCGTACCTGCTCAACCGCGAGTCCAACGTCTTCCCCGGCATCCTGGGCCGCACCTGCGACCGGCCCTGCGAGCCCGCCTGCCGCCGCGGCCGCGTGGACGGCAAGCCCGTCGCCATCTGCCGCCTGAAGCGCGTCGCCTCGGACAACCGCGGCGACGTGAGCGGGCACATCCCCCACGGGCCCTTCATCCCCAACGGCAAGCGGATCGCGCTGGTGGGGTGCGGCCCCGCGTCGCTCACCGTCTGCAACGACCTGGCGCCGCTCGGCTACGAGTGCGTGATCTTCGAGAAGCTCGACCGCTCCGGCGGGCTGATGCGCACCAACATCCCCGCCTTCCGCCTCCCCCCCGGCGTGCTCGACGAGGAGATCGAGATGATCACGGGGATGGGCGTGGAGGTCCGCTACTCCTCGCCCGTCGAGAGCATGAAGGCGCTGCTGGAGGAGGGGGGATGGGACGCGGTGTTCGTCGGCAGCGGCGCGCCCAAGGGGAAGGAGCTGGACCTGCCGGGACGGTGGGAGGCGGCGCCCTGGATCCACATCGGCATCGAGTGGCTGGAGAGCGTGCACTTCGGCCACGTGGACCGCATCGGCGAGCGGGTGCTGATCATCGGCGTGGGGAACACGGCGATGGACTGCTGCCGCACCTCGCGCCGTCTGGGGGCGACCGACATCAAGGTGATGGCGCGCCGCGGCCGCAAGCATTTCAAGGCCAGCCCCTGGGAGCTGGAGGACGCGGAGGAGGAGGAGGTGCAGATCGTCGAGAACCACGCGCCGAAGCGCTTCGTGCTCGACGACGCCGGGCGGCTGGCGGGGATGGAGTTCGAGCGCGTGGAGTGGACGGAGTCGCCGGACGGACGGCAGAAGAGCACGGTGGTCGACACCGTCTTCATCCCCGCCGACGAGGTGATCCTGGCGATCGGGCAGGAGAACGCCTTCCCCTGGATCGAGCGCGACATCGGCATCCAATTCGGCGAGTGGGACATGCCGGTGGTCGACAAGCAGACCTTCCAGTGCACCCTCCCCGGCGTCTTCTTCGGCGGCGACGCGGCGTGGGGGCCGGAGAACATCATCTGGGCGGTGGAGCACGGGCACCAGGCGGCCATCTCCATCCACAACCACTGCCAGGGCGTTCCGCTCACCGAGCGCCTGCCGTGGGGGATGAACCTCACCAGCGCCAAGCTGGGGATGCACGCCTGGGAGTACAGCAACGACTACGAGCCGGCGCCGCGCACCAAGATGATCCACGCCGACCTGGTGCAGCGCTTCGCGAGCCTCGACGTGGAGGTGGAGCTGGGGTTCACCGCCGAGCAGACCGCGCGCGAGGTGGAGCGCTGCCTGAACTGCGACATCCAGACGCACTTCACCGCGCCGCTCTGCATCGAGTGCGACGCGTGCATCGACATCTGCCCGGTGAGCTGCCTGACCATCACCTACGACGGCGCGCCGGAGGAAGAGATGCGGGCCAAGCTGCTCGTCCCCGCGCTCAACCTGGACCAGCCGCTCTACGTCTCCGATCCCCTCCCCCAGACCGCGCGGGTGATGGTGAAGGACGAGGACATCTGCCTGCACTGCGGCCTCTGCGCCGAGCGCTGCCCGACGGCCGCGTGGGACATGCGCAGGTTCGAGCTGGAGATCTCGTACGCGGGGAGGCCGGCGTGCCCCAGCCACGTGTAGGCCGCATCTTCCCCGCGCCCCATGGCAACGGCCGGGCGGCGGCGGACGCGAGCCGGGTGAACGACTTCGCCTTCAAGGTGGGGACGGTGAACGGCACCGGCTCCGCCAGCGCGAACTCGCTCCTGCTGCAGTCCATCTTCCGCATGGGGATCCCGGTCTGCGGGAAGAACGTCTTCCCCTCCAACATCCAGGGGCTCCCCACCTGGTACGAGATCCGGGTGAGCCGCGACGGCTACACCGCGCGCACGCCGGACTTCGACCTGGTCGTCGCCATGAACCCGGCGACCTACGCCCGCGACATCGCCGAGGTGGCGAGCGGCGGCTGGGTGCTGTACGACGATTCCTGGCCGCTGGACGCGCGCCTGCTCCGCGGCGACGTGACCTTCATCGGCGTCCCCCTGGGTCGGATGTGCATCGAGGCGTTCGACAAGAGCCGCGAGCGCACGCTGATGAAGAACGTCGCCTACTCCGGCGCCCTGGCCGCGCTGATCGACCTCGACCTGGAGGTGATGCGCGACAACATCCGCGCCGAGTTCGCCAGCAAGCCGAAGGCGATCGACCTGAACTTCCGCGCGCTGGCGATGGGCCATGACTACGCGCGCGCGCACTTCGCCTGCCCCCTTCCCATCCGCCTGGAGCGGATGGATGCCACCCGGGGGCACGTGCTGCTGGACGGGAACACCGCGGCGGCGCTGGGCTGCGTCTACGCCGGGGCCACGGTGGGCGCCTGGTACCCCATCACCCCCGCCACCTCGCTGATGGACGCCTTCGGCCGCTTCTGCGCCCGCTACCGCGTCGATCCCGCCACGGGGGAGAAGCGCTACTGCATCGTGCAGGCGGAAGACGAGCTGGCGGCCGCCGGCGTGGTGATCGGCGCGGGGTGGGCGGGGGCGCGCGCCTTCACTCCCACCGCGGGGCCGGGGATCTCGCTGATGGGCGAGTTCATCGGCCTGGCCTACTACGCCGAGATCCCCGCGGTCTTCTTCGACGTGCAGCGCACCGGCCCGTCCACGGGGATGCCCACGCGCACGCAGCAGGGCGACCTGATGGCGATCGCCTACGCCAGCCACGGGGACACCAAGCACGTGGCGCTCTTCCCGGCGGACCCCGGGGAGTGCTTCCACTTCGCCGTGCAGGCCTTCGACCTCGCCGAGCGCTTCCAGACGCCCGTGTTCGTGGTGAGCGACCTGGACATCGGGATGAACGACTGGATGATCCCCAGGCTGGCGTGGGACGATTCCTATCGCCCGAACCGCGGCGAGGTGCTCACCGCGCAGCAGCTCGAGGCGATCGCGAGCTTCCGCCGCTACGACGACACCGACGGCGACGGCGTGGCCGCGCGCTCCCTCCCCGGCGTGCACCCCAAGGGCGCCTACTTCACCCGCGGCTCCGGCCACGACCGCAACGCCGCGTACACGGAAGACCCGGCGGCGTACCAGGAGGTGGTCGACCGCCTCGCGCGCAAGCTCGCGACGGCCGCGCGCGCCGTCCCCGCGCCCGAGATCCGGCTGCGCGAGGGGGCGGAGATGGGGATCGTGTCCATCGGCGGCTGCCACGGCGCGGTACTGGAGGCCATCGACCGGCTCGCTGCGGACGGCATCCCGCTGGACTACATGCGCATCCGCGGCTTCCCCTTCGGCGAGTCCGTCGGCGACTTCCTGCGCGCGCACGAGCGGAGCTTCGTGGTGGAGCAGAACCGCGACGGGCAGCTCCGCTCGCTCCTGCTGCTGGAGACGGAGGTCGAGGCGCGCCGGCTCCTCTCCATCCGCGACTACGGCGGCGTGCCGCTCTCCGCGAAGCGGGTGATCGAAGGCGTGACGGCGCAGCTCGCGGCGGAGGTGGCGGCATGACGTCGATCGCCAAGCCCCCCGTCCGCCACCCGGCGCTGCAGAAGAACTCCGCCGGCCTCACCCAGCGCGACTACGAGGGGGCGATGAGCACCCTCTGCGCCGGGTGCGGGCACGACTCGGTGACCGCCGCGCTGGTGCAGGCCTTCTTCGAGCTGGAGGTGGAGCCGCACCGGGTGGCCAAGCTCTCCGGCATCGGCTGCTCGTCGAAGACCACCGCCTACTTCCTGAAGGACGCGCACGGCTTCAACGGCGTGCACGGGCGGATGCCGGCCATCGCCACCGGCGTGTCGGCCGCCAACCGCACCCTCACCCTGGTGGGCGTGAGCGGCGACGGCGACTCGCTCTCCATCGGCCTGGGGCAGCTCAGCCACGCCATCCGCCGCAACGTCGACATGCTGTACGTGCTGGAGAACAACGGCGTGTACGGCCTGACCAAGGGGCAGTTCTCCGCCAGCGCCGATCTGGGGTCGAAGGCCAAGCGCGGCGAGGCCAACCGGCAGAAGCCGATCGACCCGGTGCTGCTGGCGCTCACGCTCGGCGCCTCCTTCGTCGCGCGCTCCTTCTCCGGCGACAAGGAGCAGCTCGTGCCGATCCTGGAGGCGGCGCTGCGGCACCGGGGCTTCGCCTTCGTGGACGTGATCTCCCCCTGCGTGACCTTCAACGACCACGAGGGCTCCACCAAGAGCTACGCCTCCACCCGCGAGCGCTACCACGACGTGGCGCCGGTGGACTTCGTCCCCCTCCGCGAGGAGATCCAGGCGGAGTACGTGGCGGGCGGCGCGCGCGAGGTGCGGATGCACGACGGCAGCATCGTGCGCTTCCGCAAGCTCGACGCGGACCACGACCCCACCGACCGCGACGCCGCCTACGCCACGGTCAAGCGCCTGCAGGAGGGCGGGGAAGTGGTGACCGGCCTGCTCTTCATGGAGGAAGACGCCGCCGACATGCACGCCCTCAACCAGACCGTGCACGCGCCGCTCTACGACTACCCCTACGAGCAGCTCTGCCCCGGCGGCGCCGCCCTCGACGAGCTGATGCGCGAGCTGGAGTAGGGCGGCAGCGGGCCGGTCGCCCGCCCTCACCGATGGTGCCAGCACGCCTTTCCACGCAGGCGTTGGCCCAACGTCCTGCTGTTCATTCTGGAGCGGTTCGACAACCTCGCGGAGGTGGAGATCGACCGCTGAGAGCAGGTGGGAACCCGGCGTGGACGCGTGTTGTCGCGCATCTTGAGCCCCGGCCAGGAGGCGTGGGAATGCGGACCGTGATGACGCGGACGGTAGTTTTCCTGTCCCTCGTGGCGGGTTTCGCGCGGCCTGCGGCAGCGCAGGTCGATCAACAGCGCGCCCAGGAGTTCTTCAAAGAAGCCCAGGCATTGTGCGAGCGCGACGGCGGGCGCCTATGGGGCGTGTCGTTGTGCGCGCCGATGGTGATCGCCGACAGGCGGACGCAGACGGTCGCCACCAGCCAGCCCGCGCCTGAGGGGCCCCGCCCGCGAGTGCTCGGTATGGTGAACGCGCCGGTCGAATGGGGCGGCGCGACGTGGGGAGCATACATCTGGGACGACGTGGTCAACAGGACGCCGCGTGAGCGCAATGAGCTCTTCCTCCACGAATTGTTCCACGGCGTGCAGCCGCGGCTCGGACTGAGGGCACCGGCGCTCGCGCCTGAACATCTCGACGCGTCGGACGGACGGTATTGGTTGCGGCTTGAATGGCGCGCGCTCGCGCGGGCACTGCGGGAATCAGGAGAGCAGCGCAATCTCGCTGTCCGTGACGCGCTCGCGTTCCGGCAGGCCCGGCGCATGCTCTACCCGGCCAGTGTCGAAGACGAGCGCGCCCAGGAGATCACGGAGGGCCTCGCCGCGTACACCGGCACCGTGCTCGCGGCACAAGCTGCGGCCGACGCGATCGTGGGCGCGCTCGACCTGCTGGCCAATGCGGAGAAAGGGGAGAGCTTCGTTCGCACGTTTGCGTACATCTCCGGTCCCGCGTACGGCCTCCTGCTCGATGCATCGTCTCCCGGCTGGACGCGACGGGCGCGCGGCACCGACGATCTCGGCACGCTCGTGATGCGTGCGCTCGCCGTTCAACCAGCGAGTGACGCCACGGCGTCTGCCGCCCGATACGGCGGCGCCGAGATCCGCGCGTCCGAACAGCAGCGCGAGCAAGAGCGGCAGGAACGTCTCGCCGAATTGCGTCGGCGCTTCGTCGACGGTCCAGTGCTCCTGATTCCGGGAGGAGGCAGCGGCATGTCCAATTCCCGGGGCGCGGTTGTGATTCCTGATGTCGGGACGGTGTACTTCGGCCCTTTCCGCGCATCGGGAGACTGGGGCACGCTCGAAGCGGAAAAAGGTGTGCTCGTCGCGAGTGATGGCCGCACGCGTCGTGTGCCGGCACCCATGCGGTGCGACGATGCGACGGTTGCCGGAGACGGCTGGACGTTCAGGACGGCGGCGGGCTGGGTGGTGCGCGAAGGCGCACGGAGGGGCGACTACGAAGTCGTCCGTCGGCAGCCATGAATAGCACTCGCCTGCGTTCGCCGGTCGTGCTGCTCGTGTTCATTCTGGAGCGATTCGACAACTCGAGGAGGTGGAGATCGACCGCTGAGAGCAGGTGGGAACCGGCGTGGACGCGTGTTATCTGGAATCGGATGATTCCAGCTTTGCTCCAGCCTCCCGGAGGGCAAGGACCTTCTGCGCCAAGGGAATTGCCTTGAGACGCTTGCGTGCATACGGGAATTCGGTCCACTTTAGGCAGTGAGTTAGGCCGCTGGACAAGCATCGCGGCAGCCGCAGGTGATCTCTCCCGCTGCTGCCGTGTGTTTCATCCCTGCTCCGTCTCAGGCGCAAGCCGCCGCACCCACCTCACGCGAGCCTCCGGTACGCGGTGAGCACACCAACTCGTCATCGGCAGCGCGCACCCCCACAACGCACCGACAGAAAGAATGAGCCTGACTAACAACTTCAAGCCCGATCCGCGAAAGGTCTTTGTGGTACACGGTCGCAACGAACGGCTTCGCGTAGACTTCTTCGGGTTTCTCCGTGCTCTCGGCCTCCAACCAATCGAATGGTCCGAAGCGTTGCAGATGACCGGCGCCGCATCACCCTACATTGGTGATGTGCTAGACGCTGCATTTAGCAATGCACAGGCAGTTGTCGTTCTCTTGACCCCCGATGATGAGGTTCGGCTGCTTCCTGAACTTGTGTCACCCGACGATCCTCTGGATGAAGTTGAATACCGCCTCCAAGCAAGACCAAATGTGCTATTTGAAGCTGGTATGGCGTTGGCACGTCATGACAAACGTACAGTTCTCGTTCAGATCGGAAGTGTAAAGAATTTTAGTGATGTTGCCGGGCGGTACGTTATCCGGCTTACAGATGATCCCAGCAAGCGCAAAGATGTGGCGGAGCATCTCGCGGTGGCCGGTTGTGAAGTGACAACAGCTGGACGCGACTGGCTGACGGTTGGACATTTCGAGGCAGACCGCTCTACCCAAGCCCTGAGTAAGTTATCCGCTTCATCTGTGACTTCTATAAACCGCACACTCCTTTCATGCCTTCAGGCACTTGCCGAAGCCGGGCGTCTGGCAACCGAAGACACTGTAGCGAAAATTGCAAAGCTATCACCTACGAAGACGCGAGTGCTTCTCGATGAATTGGAGCGCCTGAATTTGGCTGTGAAAATGACAACGATGTACACCTATTTCACCATATCACCGAAGGGCGTACAGTTGCTCGCTGATGCAGACATGCTCTAATACTCGACGCGGACGTGCCCGTGGTCTAACAAAATATGGATTGCAGGCCGCGCAGCCGGCCCTGCAATCCTTTGTTCAAGAGGCCCGGAGGCTGAACCGATCTCGCCTCGGCGCTGCCGCTTCGCGCGCGCGCGTCAGGATAACGGTTCCAACGTCCATATTTTCGCCGTGTCAACGCCGGACGAAAGTCTTGCGCGGCGGCCCCGCACCCCTGACCCTTGGGTAACGGTTCCAACATCTCTCGGTTGATCGGTTGCAGAGGAGATTCTAAGGAGGCCGGGCGGATAGCCAACTCCCTTTCGCCGCACCTCTGAGCAGAGCACGGGCCGCGCTTGCCGCTCTGCACGTGGACGGGCTCGTGGGTGGGCACCTTTCGCAGAGGTGAAGTGATGCGACTCCACCCTGCGAAAGGGGCTCCTCTCAGCGCGGACCTGCTGCCGCGCAGCGGCTTACTTGAACAATCGGCTGCAGGGGATGCGGGGCCGTCCATGCTTTCGGCGGGACGAAAGTCTTGCGCGCTGGCCCCGCACCCCTGACCCTTGTGTCGTTATGCGGCCTGCCTATTCTTGGGTGGCCCGTCGAGCCGCACCGCTCGCAACTTACTCTACATTCGTGATGATCGAACCACCGCAGGTTTTTATTAGCTACTCGCACAGCGACCGCGACTTTGTGCGGCGACTCGCGGCGGATCTCGCTGGTTGGGGAGTGCGCGT
>JBJMPM010000301.1:0-3446 GCA_045803205.1 Longimicrobiaceae bacterium | reverse complement strand
CGCGACGAGGCGGACCGCTCGGTGCTGCACATCGGCCCCATGGCGCAGGACTGGCAGCGCGCCTTCGGCTTCAGCCGCGACGGCACCACCATCAACATGAGCGACTTCGACGGCGTGAACCTGGCCGCCGTCAAGGCGCTGGAGACGCGCACCGCGCAGCAGGCCGAGCGCATCCGCACGCTCGAGGCGCGCAACGCCGAGCAGGCCGAGCAGATCCGCACCCTCGACGCCCGGCTCGCCGAGCTGCGGCAGATGGTCCAGGCGCTCACCGCCGCGCAGCCAAAGCCGTAGTACCCGATCAGACAGATGACTGCATCCGGAGACACCCGCACAGATCCTCACACGGAGTCAACGGAGTCAACGGACTGCTGATCTGTCCTCCGTCGACTCCGTGTGAGTCCAGCCGTTGACCGGAAGGCATGGTCCTACCAGTCGAACGCCATGAACGTTCGAGCGGCTCCGGCCCTCTCTCCCCGTCAATTTCGGGAGAGGGCCGGAGTTCTATGGCACGTGGGATGCAGCATCGTAACAGTTGAATAGAGCGCCCACGGCTGCTACGCGCCTTCGGGGCAGAATCGCGTAAACGTTTGATCTACAAGGGAAACGCTTGCCTTCCCCCCGTCGGAACACTAGCCTGGACTGGACGAAGTTGATGCCGGACGGAGCACGAGGCCACAGGCGCACCGTCCAGCGGAAGCCATAGTTCGGCGACGCCCGGTTGCGGTGTAGCCAGCAGGCAGGCGGGACGCCGCGGTCCGCTCGCGGCGAGATGAACCCCACGAGATTTCGGGATGGACGCGGAGCGCTCCGGCGCCCGCTCCACCCTCGCGATGTGTTGTCGCCGCCGCGCGCCCCGCCGCGCCGGCGACCCACGACCCGGTCGGCGGCCGCCAGGCCGACCCGACCCATCTCCCCGCGCCGCTTCACGTGCGCGCCGCCCTCCGGCTGCGCGCAGGCGCACCCGCCTTTCTGCAGGGGAGCCCACATGGCGAAACCGTTCAGATGGTACCTGCCTCGCGGTGCCCTGGCCGCGGTCGCGGTCGCGGCGGCCGCGCTGGCCTGCACCGACCGGAGCAATCCGGCCGGCCCCGGACACGACGACGACCCGGGCGGCGCGGGCGGGGGCACCGCCATCCCCCTGGCGCAGCTCGTCTGCTCCGCCAGCGTGTCCGGGCTGACGGTGAGCTGCACCGCGCCGAAGCCCGACGCCGGCGACGCGCGCGCCGACATCGTCTACGGCGGCCAGGACGTCTTCGTGGTGAGCACCACCTCGAGCGTGAACTACAACGCCGCCACGCACAAGTTCACCTTCAACCTGAACATCCGGAACCTGCTCCGGCAGGCGATCGGCACCACCAACGGGGTCGCCGCCGACCCGTCGGGCGTGAAGGTGTTCTTCCACCAGCCGCCGACCGTCACCTCCGGCACCGGCGTGATCACCGTCGACAACTCCGACGGCGCCGGGACCTTCACCGCCACGGGCCAGCAGTACTACCAGTACATCCAGCTCATCGAGCCGTACGCGCAGTCGGCGAACAAGCTCTGGCAGTTCGACGTGCCGGCCACGGCCGCCGCCTTCGAGTTCAAGCTGCTGATCTCCTCGCCGGTGCAGTTCCCCACCGGGTGGATCGACGTCTCCGAGCCCACCTACGCCCTGTCGCGCACCTACAGCAAGACACTCTTCGGCGTGGTGCGCGACCAGTTCGGCCAGGTGATTCCCGGCGCGGTGATCACCTGGAACAGCGTCAACCCCGCCATCGCCACCATCACCCCCGGCGGCGAGGTCACCGGCGTCCTCCCCGGCGCGGTGGACCTGGTGGCCAGCAGCACCAACAACGTGCCGGGGACCACGGGGGCCTCGCAGACCGGCGCCGGGCACTTCACCATCACCGGCACCAGCCTGGTCTGGACGGCGGGCGCGGGGACCACGGACTGGAACACCCCCGGCAACTGGGACCGCGGCGTGTCGCCGGTGGCGGAGGACTCGGCCACCATCCCGGTGGTGGGGGTCGGAATCTACCCGGTGTTCACCGCCAACCAGTCGATCGGCAGGATCGACGTGGCCGACGCCGCGGCCGTGCACATCGGCCCCTTCGACCTCACGGCCAGCCAGGACGTGCTCGCCGGGCTGAGCGGCGGGATCACCTCCACCACCGGACGGGTGCTGATGACCGGCATCGCCAAGACCACGTCGGGGCTGCTGCCGCGGATGCGCGTGAGCGGCACCTACAGCCTAGCGGGGAACGTCAACAGCACTGCCTCGCTGCGGGTGGAGTCGGGACGGATCCGGAGCACCGGTTTCCGGATCCGCGTGGTCAGCCAGTGACATGAACCGATCCCCGGCCGACCGCGGCCGCGAACCCTCAACGAACGGACCGACCATGCCGCACCACCTGCGCACGCTCGCCGCCGCCGCGCTCGCGGGGCTCGCCCTGCTGACGGGCGCCGCTCCCGCCTCCGCCCAGTCCGACATCCTCCTCCAGCTCCGCTCGGGCTCGCCCGCCGGCGACCGCTTCCGCGTGGACAGCGCCGGCGGCTTCGTGGCGATCGGGAAGCTGGGGATCGGCATCATCCCCGCCAGCGGCAGCGGCGAGCGGCTGATGTGGTATCCGTTCAAGGGCGCCTTCCGCGCCGGCGGCATCGGCTCCGGTGGCACCATGTGGGACGACGCCAACGTGGGCTTCTACACCTGGGCGGGCGGCTTCAACACCACCGCGACGGGGCTCTACGCCTTCGCCATGGGCGACGGGTCGCAGGCCACCAACACCGGCGCGGTGGCTTTCGGCAACGACGTGATCGCGAGCGGGCAGTACGCCACTGCGCTGGGCGAGCGCACCCACGCCGCCAGCCGCGGCACCCTGGCCGTCGGCGCCAACTGCAGCCCGGTGGCGAGCTGCACCAGCGCGCACGCCGGCACCAGCTTCCGTGGCGCGCCCAACAGCAACGGCTCGGCGGTGGCGATCGGCCAGTACGTGACCGCCGACGCCGACTGGGCGGTGGCGCTCGGCTTCCGCGCCTCGGTCGCGGGGCACGTGGGCTCGTTCGTCTTCGGCGGCAGCCTGGCGGGCGCCAGCGCCGCCAGCGACTCGATCCGCGCCACCGCCGACGGGCAGGTGACCTTCCGCAACCCCGGGGGCTTCCGGATCTTCACCAACACCGCGGCCACGGTGGGCGTGCAGGTGAACGCCGGCGGCAGCTCCTGGAACGTGATCTCCGACCGCAGCCGCAAGGAGGACTTCCTGGGCGTCGACGGCGAGGACCTGCTGCTGCGGCTGCGCGGCGTGCCGGTGACCACCTGGCGCTATCGCGACGAGGCGGACCGCTCGGTGCTGCACATCGGCCCCATGGCGCAGGACTGGCAGCGCGCCTTCGGCTTCAGCCGCGACGGCACCACCATCAACATGAGCGACTTCGACGGCGTGAACCTGGCCGCCGTCAAGGCGCTG
>JBJMPM010000243.1:0-14350 GCA_045803205.1 Longimicrobiaceae bacterium | reverse complement strand
CGGCGTGGACGCGTCGATGGTGCGGGCTTCCGCGGCGGGCTCCTGCGCATTCCTCGGCCAGATCCTCACGGCCCTGCCGTCTGCAGCGCCGACGCCAGGACCCGTGTGGCCGGGCCTCAGGATGACACCTGTGGTGCCGCGAAATGTGCGCGTTCAGCAACACCCTCTGAGGCCCGGCCTCACCTCATCCGGTGTCCACGGTGAGCTTCGCAGGGCCGAAGGATCTGATCACGGCCATCACGGGGCCCGCTGCGGAAGCCGCAGGGCAGCCGCGCAACGTCTCGACCGCTGCGGGGACCCGTCATTGGCGACGCTGCCGCGTACGGGCTCCGCGGCTTTCCCGGCGTTTCTCAAAGGTCCGTGCGAGGTGCTGGTTCAGCGGTCGACGGACCAGGTGGTGCTCAGCTCGGTGCGCCCCCACTTGATCCGCATCACCCCGGCGAGGTCGGCGTATCCCGACCGCGGATTCGGCGAGTTGGGGACGAGGTGGATGGTCAGCGACTCCTCCGGCTCCGCCAGCGCGCGGCTGGTGAGGGGGACGCGCCCGATGTCCTTCGACGCGTCGCGGTCGGTGCCCCACTGCCCGGTGCCCCGGTTCACGATGAGCTGCGAGCCCGCCGGCGAATAGCGGAGGTAGAGCGAGTAGTCGCCCTTCGGCAGCTTGAGGGTGCCGAGGGTGATGTCGAGGTCGGTGTGCAGCGTGGTCGCCGCGTTGGCGCCGAAGCGCCAGACGGTGTCGCGCGGCACCAGCCCGCCCTCCACCGCCCGGCCGCGCGCGTGCGGCTGGCCGTAGGTGATGGCGATGCGCGCCGGGCCGGTGAGCGACGCATCTTCCTCGTAGAACCCGCGGTCGATCGGCCGCGCGTTCAGGTGCACCTCCACCGTGGCGAAGCTGCTGGCGGCGATGCGCAGCGGCGTCTGCGGGGGCTGCTGCTCCTGCGCGGCGGCGGGAGCGGTGGCCATCATCAGCGAGGCCGCGGCGAGGACGGAGACTCGGTTCATGTGCGGATCGAGGGCAAGAGAAAAGAGTGGTTTCGAAGGAGATACAGCGCGCGGCCGCGCGCCGGCGCAAGATTCATGGGACCACCCGGCCCGTTTCCGCCGCGAGCCGGCCTTGCCGCGGCCGCGTCGCGGATCGATCGTGAGGCGGCTCCGTACCTCCGTATCCTCCGTGGGAGTTGCCGTTCGACATGGCTGACTCAACCCCTTACCCCGCCTCGAACGTGCTCCGCGCCGCGAACGGAGTGATGGCGGCGTTGTTCGTCTTCGCCGCCGCGGTGCAGTACAACGACCCCGATCCGCTGCGGTGGATGGCCATCTACCTGGCCTCCGCCGCGGCCTGCGTGCTCGCGCTGCTCCGCCGCCGCCCGCGCTGGCTGCCGGTCGTCGTCGGGCTCGCCGCGCTCGCGTGGGCCGCCACGCTCTCGCCGCACGTGCTCGGGCGCGTGGGAATGGGCGAGATGGTGCAGGCGTGGGAGATGAAGGACGTGCGGGTGGAAGAAGGCCGCGAGATGTACGGCCTGCTGATCGTCGCCGGCTGGATGGCGGTGCTCACGCTGGCGGGATGGCGGCGTCAACGCGGCTCGGCGCCGCGCGGCCAGTCGCCCTGAAGGAACGGGTCCGCCGCCTGGAAGAAACGCCCAGGCTGCTCGATCCACGGGAGATGGTCGGCGCGCGAAAGCACGAGCAGCCGCGCGTCCGGCAGCGCCGCCGCCCACGCCCGTGACGCCGCCACCGGGATGGCGTCGTGCGCGCCGTGGATCAGCAGCACCGGCGCGGTGATGCCGGCGAGGGCGGGGCGCCAGTCGTCCGGCAGCGTGCGCTGAAAGGCGGCGAGGCGCGCGGGCTGTGTCCTCAGCCGGTCCGGCGGCTGCGCGCAGAAGTCGCCGCGCATCCGCCGGTAGGCCGCCGGGTCCGCGAAGTAGGCGCGCGGCAGCACGGTGGAGGTGATCTCGTGGCAGACGCGCGCGGGGTCGGCGGCCGTCGGCAGCGTGGCCTGGAGCGCCGCGAGCCGCCGCCACGTGGCGCTGTCGAGCCGCGCCGTGAAGTCACGCGACACGTCCGCAGCGTACGGCGCGCGCACGGGCGGCGGCGGCGCGACCAGGATCATCCGGCGCACGCGGTCCGGGTGCTCGATGGCGTACCGCGCCGCGATCGCCGCACCGCCCGAGTGCCCGAGCAGCAGCATCTTCCCCAGCCCGAAGTGCCGGCGCAGCGCCTCCAGGTCGCGGACCTGGCTCTCGATCCCCAGCCGCGCCGTGTCCGCCACCGCCTGCGAACGCCCGCCGCCGCGCTGATCGTAGAAGAGCACCACGCGTCCGCGCGCCAGCGGCAGCAGATCGGCGGCGAGGTACCCCTGCGCGTTCCCCTGGAACCCGTGCACCACCACCACCGTGTCGCCGCCGCGGCCGTATGCGCGGTAGAAGAGCCGCAGCGAGTCGGCACCCACGAACCAGCCCTCCGCCACGGCCGGCGCCGGCGCTCGCGGCGGCGCGCACGCGGCGGCGGCGAGGGCGAGGGCCAGCGCGGTCCTGTACGGGAGAGTCACGACCCGGCGGCCACCACGTCGTCGAGCGCGAGGCCGAGGCGGCGCAGCCCCTCCGCGAACGTCTCCGGCTGCGCGCCCAGGCCGATGCGGAAGTGCTCCGGCATCTCGAAGAAGGCGCCGTCCACCACCGCCGTGTCGTACTTCTCCTCCAGCAGGCGGCAGAGCGGCGCGGCCGTCCCCCCGCGCAGCCGTGGGAAGGAGACGGTGCCGAGGCGGTGCTCGCTCCACTCCAGGTCGCCGCGGGTGCGGTAGAAGGCGTTCAGCGCGTCGCGGTTGCTCTCCAGGAGCGCGCGCGACCGCGCGGCGATCCGGTCCAGGCTCTCCAGCGCCTTGAGGCCCAGCAGCTCCGCCGCCATCGCGCCATGGCCGACGAAGAGCTCCGTCAGCCGCCACATCCGCTCCGCCAGCGCCGGCTCCGCGAACACCCATCCGCAGCGCAGCCCGTTCAGCCCGTACATCTTGGTCAGGCTGCTGGTGACGACGAACTCCTCGCCCAGGTGGAAGGAGGTGCGCGGCTCCGGCTCGAAGAGCGCGTCCAGGTACACCTCGTCCACCAGCACCTTCGCGCCCACGCTCCGCGCCACCTCGCCCACGGCGCGCAGCGCCTCGTCGTCCGCGAGCGCGCCGCTCGGGTTGTGGAGGTTGGTGACGGCGATCACCCGCGTCTTCGGGGTGACGGTGCGCGCCACCGCCGCCGGATCGAGCCGGAACCCATCCTCCGCGCGGCGGTCGAAGCGCCGCACGGAGATGCCGAGCTGCCGCGCGAGCGCCGGGAGCGGGTCGTACGCCGGGCGCTCGATCAGCACCTCGTCGCCCGGCTGCAGCAGCGCGGCGTAGGCCAGGTGGTTCGCCATCGAAGTACCCATCGCGCTCACCACGCACGCGCGCGGCACCCGGTAGCGCGCGGCGATGGCCCGCAGCAGCGGGTCGTATCCGTATCCCCCCGACCCGCTCAGCTCCAGCTCCTCCAGCTTCACCGGCAGGTCGCGCAGCTCGTAGAAGGGGACGCCGCTCGAGGTCAGGTCGTAACGCGCGGGCGCGTGCGTCTTCGCCCAGCGCAGGTAGTCCGAGCCGAACCGGCGACCGTCTTCCGTCATCGCCATCATCTCAATTTCCGTGGATTGCCGTGCATTCGACTCGAACGGGCGAATGGAATTCGCGGCAACAAAGGCCCGAAGTCCGCCTTCGCGGACTCCCTGGACGGCATTCGTGCGATTACCCAGCACCAGCGCCTTCGGACCGGGGAGGTTCGAAGGAAGGTCATCCAGGTTCAGGCGGAGGTCGCGCGCAAAAAATCGACAGGGGAGTCCGCGAAGGCGGACTTCGGGCCGTTGTTGCCGCGGTTTCCAACCGCCTGTCGCAGTATCAGGCGCTCCCCGGCTGCCGCCGCGCGGAGCGGCTCCAGAGCAGGTACGCGGGGATGCCGGCGAGCATGATCCCCACCCCCACGGCGCTGTTCGCGGGATAGTTGTAGACGGTGGCCGCCACGATCGCCGCGCACCCCGCGGCGAAGAGCGCCGTCGTCACCGGGTGGCCGGGGATGCGCGCGTCCTCCGCGTCTCCCATCCCCCGGCGCCGGAAGACGAACACCGTGAGGGCGGTGAGGCCGAAGAAGATGAAATCGACCGAGGTCACGTAGTTGAGGATCTGCTCGTAGGTGCCGGAGAGCGCGATCAGCAGCGCCAGCGCCCCCTGCAGCACGATGGCGACCACCGGCGCGCGGGTGCGCGGATCCACCCACGCCACGCCGCGGAAGAAGAGCCGGTCCTCGGCCATGGCGAAGTAGACGCGGGGCGCGGTGAGCATCCCCTGGCTCAGGAAGCCGAAGGTGGAGACGGCGATGCCGACGGCGATCAGGCTCGCGCCGTGCGCCCCGAACGCCGCCCGCATCACCGCCGACGCGGGCGCGGGGGTGGCCGCCAGCCCGCCCGCGCCGAGCGCGAGCACGCAGGCGACGTTCACCGCCACATAGAGGGCGATCACCCCCAGCACCCCCATCACCAGCCCGCGCGCCAGGTCGCGCCGCGGGTCGCGCATCTCCGCGGCGACGAAGCTGGCCGTCTGCCATCCGCCGTAGGCGAACATCACCGGCGTCATCGCGGCGCCGAAGGAGAGGAGCGTGTCGCGGCCCGCGGGCACAGCGGACTGCACCGCCTCCGGGGGCCGCCCGGCGAAGAAGAGCCCGGCGGCCACCAGCGCGGCGATCGCCACGATCTTGAGCACCATGAAGGCGCTCTGCACGCTGCTCCCGGCGCGGACGCCCAGGCAGTTGACCGCCACCAGCAGCGCCAGCGCGAGCGCGGCGACGACCGGCTCGCCGAGCGGCACGTGCGTGACCTCGCGGAAGTAGCGGGCGAAGGTGACGGCCACCGCGGCCATCCCGCCGGTCTGGATCACCAGCAGCAGCGCCCAGCCGTAGACGAAGGCCACGGCCGGGTGGAAGGCGTCGCGCAGGTAGGCGTACTGCCCGCCGAGCCCCGGCCGCCGCGCCGCGAGCTCGGCGTACACGAAGGCGCCGGCCAGGGCCATCGCCCCGCCGGCGACCCACGCCGCCAGGATCAGCAGCGGCGTGTGCACCCGCTCCGCCACCACGTGCGGGTTCACGAAGATCCCGGAGCCCACGATGCCGCCCATCACGATCATGGTGGCGTCGAAGGCGCCGAGCCTGCGCGCCAGCCCCGGGCGCGCGGGCCCGGCCTCGCTCCCGTCCGCGGTCACGCCGCGGAGTCCGCCGGGAGGAGCGTCCACGTGGAGAGGAAGAGCACCAGCGCGATGGCGTAGACGGAGATGTCGCCGCCCAGGAACATGTAGACGGCCCCCAGGAGCGCCGCCCCCTCGGCGAACGCGCTGCCGATGAGCCCGAGCGTCGGCCGCGTGGACTCGGCCGCGCTCTCGCGGATCCGCCGGATCACCGCGATCGCGACGATCACCAGCGCGCACAGCCCGTAGCCGACCCACTTGATCGCCGACATGTCCGTCGGGTTCTCAGGATCAGGCACCACGTGCTGCGACTGGTAGTACGCGAACGCGCCGAACCCCAGCAGCAGCACCAGCATCGCGTACCGCACGGCGCGCAGCGAGGTCGCGGTCATGCCGGGCTGGCCCGGGAAGAAGGGAGAGGCCATCTCTCGTCGGCTGTAGGAGGCAGAAGTGGGAGGGAGAACCGTGAACCGTCGTTCACCTCGGCGACGGTGATCTCAGTGGCGCGTCGGGCGCGGCTCGCACGCCCAGCCGTCGCGATCACGGTCGAAGTGGTGCGGATCGGGACGCCGCACGCGGAAAGGCTTCTTCCCGCTCACGTCCTTGCAATCCAGGTCCGGCGGCGGCGGCGGGATGCAGAAGTCCGGGTACGATGCATCGCAGGCGCTTCGCCGCTGGCCCGATGTGGACGCCGACACGAGCGTGAGCAGGCCAAGGCCAACGAGCAGGGGTTTGATCATCAGGCACTCCACGGCGGGGGACGGGGATGCGCTCAGGTTGTCTGAAATTCCCAGGTCTATGACGTCGTTCGGACGCGGAGTTTCGGTCCTGCGTGAGGCGCCGGTTCAGGGCTTCTCGAGGATTGCGGCGTAGAACTCCAGGCCGACCCCCTCGTGGTCCTCTTCGGTGACGTGGCCCTCGGGGAGGCCGAGGAACTCGCGCAGCGGCACCGGCGCGCCGCCGGGGATGCGCCACG
Source organism: Longimicrobiaceae bacterium (assembly GCA_045803205.1). Lineage (GTDB taxonomy): Bacteria > Gemmatimonadota > Gemmatimonadetes > Longimicrobiales > Longimicrobiaceae > Longimicrobium. The sequence continues at coordinate 8,126 of JBJMPM010000243.1, read as the reverse complement.
GCTGGCTCAGCTCGATGCTCTCCTCCAGCGAGTACATCCAGAAGGGCGAGCCGGCCTGGCGGAACATGTCGATGAACTGCTCCATCCGCGGCGTCATCCGCCCCGGCTCCTTGGTCTCGTACGTGATGTACAGCCGGGAGCCGGGAGCCGCCCACTCGTACAGGTCGTGGAAGAGCCCGCGGATCTCATCGGGCGAGAGGAAGACGGTGATGCCGTTCAGCCCGAGCGCCACCCGCCGCTCGCCACCCAGGAACTCCGCCACGCGCGGCGACTTGAGGAGCGCGCGCGCGTCGCGGACGTCGTGGCGGAGGTAGAGCACGTTCGGCAGCCCGCCGACCAGCTTCTGCGCCTCCTGCACGGTGTACTCGTCCAGGTCCGAGTAGAGGACGCGCGCGTCGGGGACCGCGGCGTGCACGTGGTCGCCGGTGGGCAGCCCGGAGGCGAAGTCGACGAAGTGGCGGAAGCCCTGCGCGTGCAGCTCGCGCGCGGCCTGCGCCAGGAAGTCGCGCAGCATCCGCACCCACTTCCGGGTTGAGGGGACGAGGGAGAACATGTACTCCGCCGCCGCCTGGTCCACCGGCAGCCAGTGCGTGCCGCCCAGCGTGTAGTTGTAGATCCGCGCCGCGTTCGGCACGTCCGTCGCTTGCGGTGTCTGCTCAGTCTCGGGCATTCGTCCAGTCGAAACGGATTGGCCTCACGCAGAGCCGCAGAGGCACGGAGAGAGTTCGCCGCGCGCTCTCTGCGGCTCCGCGTCTCTGCGTGAGGCGCTGTTCAGGCGGCTGCTTCACCGCGGATCTCGCGGAGAATCGCGGAACGCTCGTCCTCCGACGTCAAGTGGCGCGCGAGAACCCGCTCGATTCTCTCAAGGATGCGCTCCGAAAACAACCGTGTGGTGTCCTGCCGAAGACCCTGGCCGATATAGAAGCGTAACAGCGCCTCCAACGACATGTCGCGCGTCTCGGCAACCTCGCGAAGCGTGGCGAGGGTGTCGACGGGTATGGCGACTGTTATGTCCTCCGATGGCCGCGGATGCACGCGCAGCAACGTAATCTCTTGAGGATCGGACATACGCGTCGATCAATCTCCGTTGGTGTCCGCGAAGGCGGACAGCGTGACGTTTTAGCCGCCGGCTTCAGCCGCATATTCCCACACCCGTCCGCCGCGCCCTCTCTACGGCTCCGTGCCTCCGTGAAAGAGGCCGTTTTCCGGCCTCGGTCGAAATGGCGACCTCCTGATCGTCCCTTCGAAGGCGATACCCTGTAGATGTTACGAGACCGCCGTCGGCATCGCCCTCAATCCTCCTTAATGGCACCTCGGCTACAGGAAGTTGTTCAGCGCTGCACACAACTCTGCATGATCCCACCGCAACGGCTTCAAGCCTTCTTTCTCCAGCCCTTTGGGCAATCCACCGTTTGTACCGGGAAGTTGAACAGCACCGCGGGGGCGGGCGAGACTCTGTGCGAGTTCCACCTCGCGATCGACCCATGGCCGGTTGTGGCTGTTGTCGCCGATCACGAACAGTACGATGTCGCACGACCGTATCGTCTCCAGAACCAGCCGATCGATCTCTTCAGTAGAGAGCTGCCCGACCGGTGGTATGATGGATATGGCTTTCCCCTGACACAACCCTCCCTCAGGCTGGAAAAAGTCCTTGATCTGATGGACCAGCGCTTTGTCGGCATAGTTGTACGAGATGAAGATTCTCCTGCTCATTGACGCACCCCGCGTGTAAGTGGACGAGCTGAGCTACAGAGCACGGTATACCGGCCAGCTCGCCGTGCCCTCTCCTCCGCGCTCCGCGTCTCTGCGTGAGGCGCCGTTTACGAGGCTCAATCCTCCGGCGCGACCTGGTCGAGGCCGATGATGTCGACCAGGATGTCGCGGGGCTTGGAGCCGTCGGGGGGGCCGAGGACGCCGGCGAAGTGGAGCTGGTCGATGATCCGCGCCGCGCGCCCGTAGCCGATGCGCAGCCGCCGCTGCAGCAGCGAGGTGCTCCCGCCCTGGTGCTGGATGCAGAGCAGCGCCGCCTCGCGGAAGAGCTTGTCGCGCTCCGCCGGGTCGTCGGCCGCGCCCAGCTCCTCCACGTCGCCCTCGTGCAGCCGCACCACCTCCAGGATGTCTTCCTCGCGCGGCGCCGAGGCGTCCATCCCCGCCGCCTCGACGGCCTCGTCGCGCAGCCGCCGCTGCTCGCGGTACCAGGCCATCAGCCGCTCGGTGTCCTCGGTGGAGAGGTAGGCGCCCTGCACCCGCACGGGGTCGTTGGTGGCCGGCGGCATCAGCAGCATGTCGCCGTTGCCCAGCAGGGAGTCGGCGCCGTTCTGGTCCAGGATGGTGCGCGAATCGACCTTGCTGCTGACGCGGAAGGCGATGCGGCTGGGGAAGTTCGCCTTGATCAGCCCGGTGATCACGTTCACCGAGGGGCGCTGCGTGGCCAGGATCAGGTGGATGCCGATCGCGCGCGCCTTCTGCGCCAGCAGGGCGAGCGGCTTCTCCACCTCGCCCTGCACCGTCATCATCAGGTCCGCCAGCTCGTCGATGATCACCACGATGTACGGGAGCCGCCCGCCGCGGTACACCCAGCGGTCCGGGTCGCCCTCCTCGCCCTCGGGGTCGGGCGAGCGCATGAGCTGCCCTGAATCGACCCGCGTGTTGAAGTCATGGAGGTTGCGCACCCCGTTGGCGGAGAGGAGCTGGTAGCGCCGCTCCATCTCGATCACCGCCCACTTGAGCACCGCCGCCGCGTCGGCGTTGTCGGTGACCACGGGGTGCCGCAGGTGGGGGAGGTCGTTGTACATGCTGAGCTCCACCATCTTCGGGTCCACCATCAGGAACCGGAGGCTCTGCGGCGGGTGGCGGAAGATCAGCGAGGTGATGATGGTGTTCACGCACACCGACTTCCCCGAGCCGGTGGCGCCGGCGATCAGCAGGTGCGGCATGCGGCCCAGGTCGGCCACCAGCGGCTTGCCGGAGATGTCCTTGCCGAGCGCGAGCGGGAGGAGCGCCTTGCTGGAGCGGAACTGCGGCGACTCGATCACCTCGCGGAAGTAGACCATCTCCGGCGCGGGGTTGGGCACCTCCACGCCCACGGCGCCCTTCCCCGGGATCGGGGCCACGATGCGCACCGAGGGCGCGCGCAGCGCCAGCGCCAGGTCCGCGTCCAGGCTGGCGATGCGGGCCACCTTCACCCCCGGCGCCGGCTCCACCTCGAACTGCGTGACCACCGGGCCCGTCGTCATCCCCACCACGTGCCCGTCGATCTTGAAGGTGGCGAGCTTCTCGATCACCACCTGCCCCAGCCGCTCCAGGTCGGCGCGGTTCTTCGCATCGTCGCGCGGGGGGGCGCGGGTGAGCAGGTCGGTCGAGGGGAGGTCGGTGCTGGTGGGGTCGCCCGACTCGGGGAGGTGCTCGGCCGACTCGACCGCCTTCCCCCGCTTCGCCTTCGCGGGGCCGGGGGAGGGGATCGTCGCGTCGGGATCGGCCGCGGGGAGCGCCGGCGCGGGCGCGGCGACCAGCACCGGCTCGTCGTCGTCGTCGCTCAGCCCGTCCATCCACTCTTCGTCGTCGTCCAGCCCCGCGTCGAAGCCGTCGCCCAGCTCGTCGTCCGCGGGGGCGCGGCGGAGCTTGGGGAGGGTGGGGACGGGGATGGCGGCGGCGGCCCGGCGCGTGTGGTCGACCGCGACGCGGCCGCCGCGGATGGCGCTGCGCAGCGGGTTCCAGCCGATGGTGGCCACGCAGAGCGCGGCGAAGAGGAAGGTGAGGAGGATGGCGGCCCCGACCGCCCCCATCGTCCCCGCCAGGAACCCGCCCAGCCCCGCGCCCCCCGCCCCGGTGACCGCCGAGGCCGGGTCCGCCCCGCCCAGCACCGCGGCCGCGGTGGGGCCGAGCACCGCCACCCCGGCGATCAGCGCGGACCAGCGGAACGCCGGCTGGGGATGGAGCTTGTCGAAGGCGACCAGCCCCCAGATGGCGAGCAGCAGCGGCACGGCGAGCGAGCCGAGGCCGATCCCCGACACCAGCAGGCCGCGCAGCCACCCGCCGAGCGGGCCGACCACGTTGTGCGAGGGGAAGCGCGCCCCGGCCGCGAACCAGTCGAGCGGGAAGAGGCTCAGCGCGAGGAGCAGGGCGAGCGAAAGGAGGGCGAGCCCCCAGAGCTCGCGTCGCTGCCGGTCGTCGAGTGAGAACAGCATGTGTGGCGGGAGGTCGCCTATGGGTTTACCGGGGGGGTACGTCGAAAGATATGCGTGGAATGGAGATATGCCAAATGCCGCGGAAGGCGAGGGTGCTTGTCTGATCGAACGATGCGGCTGAACCCGCGGCTACCACGTCACGCAGTCCTGATCGAACGATGCGGCTGAAGCCGCGGCTACAACCTCACGCAGTCCTGATCGAACGATGCGGCTGAAGCCGCGGCTACAACCTCACGCAGTCCGCCTTCGCGGACTTCAACGGCGAGCAGCAACCGGCATTCGTCGATGCGCCAACCCTTCGGACGTCATCCTGAGGCCGGTCTCGCTGCACCCGCGCCCGCGAAAGACCCTGCAGGCCGAAGGATCTATAACCGCGGCAGCACGTGAGGCGGCGAAGTGCACCAAGGCCGTGTCGCGAACACAGACAGTCCCGTTCCTCGGCTAAGTGCTTTCACAGGCTATAGATCCTTCGGCCTGCCAGAGGACGAGCAGCGGCAGTTTCAGCGTGGCCGGCCTCAGGATGACGTCTTGGGGGTGCGGGCTTCAGGCGGTGGGATCTCGAAGCTCATGGCACTTAGCACTTTAGCACTTGGCACTTCCGTCAGTGCGCCCAGCCGCCTCGCTTCACGTTGAGGAACACCTCGAGGTCGTCCAGCGCGTCGTCGGCCCAGCCGTTCACCTGCGGGTCGGCCCAGAGCGTCATCAGCGCCGGCATCACCCGGTCCACGTGCAGCCGCCCGTGGATGCGCGCCAGGTGGCCGATGGCGGTGGCGGCGTTGCGGCGCACCCAGGCGTCGGGGTGGCGGGCGAAGTCCAGGCAGCGGCGCTCCACGTACTCCCAGTCGTCGCAGTGCAGCGCCAGCCGCAGGAGCACGAACCCCACCTCGCGCCCGCCCGACGCGAAGAGCGCCTCGGCCTCGTCGCGGCTGATCGCGTCGAGCTCCTGGTAGATCCCCGGGATCTGGTCGTCTTCGCGCTCGTTCATCGCTCCAGCCCCAGCGTCCGCACGATCGCCGGCACCACGCCCGCGATGTCGCGCACCCCCGCCGCCGCCACCTCCTCCCGCCCCGCCCCGGCCAGCAGCACCGGCACCGGGTTCAGCGTGTGACCCTCCCCCACCGCTTCCACGTTGCCGTGGTCGCTCCCGACCACCAGCAGCGCCTCCGCCGGGAGCGCGTCGACGATGCCGCCGAGGAAGGCGTCCACCCGCTCCAGCGCGGCCACCGCGCCCTCCATCCCGCCGCGGTGGCCCGCGTAGTCGGTGTCGTAGTGGGCGAAGAGCGTCACCTCCGCCCCCGCGGCGATCCGCGCCAGCCGCCGCCCGGCCTCGGCGGGGTCCACCTCCGGCAGCTCGTCGCCCAGCCGCTCGCGCCAGCGCTCGTTGGTGATGGACGACGCCACCGCCTCGCCCCGCGCCAGCTCCGGCAGGTCGCGCACCAGCACCCCGGCCGCGCGGGCGGCCAGCGGCGGCGCCGCCGGGCGCCGGAAGATGCGCGGGTCCGCATCGATCGACGCGAGCGGGTACGCGTTCGCGAACGCCGCCCGCGCGCCGGCGGCCACCGCCCGGCTCAGCAGGTTCTCCGCCGCCAGCAGCGCGCGGAGCCCCGTGGGCACCCAGGGGCCGAAGTGGCGCCCGTACTCCGCCGCCGCGTTGCGCCCGGTGAGCAGCGCCGTCTGCCCCGTCCCGCTCTGCGGCACCCCGCCGACCCCGAGCGTCGCGTCCGCGGCCACCAGGACCGCGTCGGCCGCCTCGATCCGGCCGTCCGCGTCCAGGTCGTCGGCCACCGGGAGCCGCCCGCCCAGGAGCCGCCGCAGCACCGGCAGGCGCGCGCGGGCGAAGGGGTTCCGCGCGGGGTCCGCCGCGCCGATCCCGACGCCGTCCAGGAACACCAGGAGCACGCGCGAGGGGCGGGCGTTCGGCACGGACGGCGGGGCGCGGGGATGCGGGGCTCGATTTCGGGAGAAAGTATCGCGGGCGGGTCGATGGCGACAGGACGCGGACACAACTGATACAGAGGTCTCACGCGGAGGGACGGAGGAACAGGGAGACGGCAGATTGTCTCATCTCATCCTCATACAAGATCCGGAAGTAAAGCTTGTGTTGTTGGAGTCCGCGAAGGCGCCGCGAAGGCGGACCGTGTGCAGTTGTAGCGGCGACTTCAGTCGCATGGTCGCGTGATCTGCGGACGCACTCTTTTGCCGGATTCGATATCACGTGTCGTTCTGGGTGAGCGCCTCGGCCACGGGAGCGGCGACCTGGTTGCGGCCGCCGCGCTTGGCGGCGTAGAGCGCCCGGTCGGCCGCCTCGAGCAGTGCGCGCGGGGCGGCGCCGCGGCCCGGGAGGCGGCTGGCCACGCCGGCGCTGATGGTGACCACCGGCGCCACCGGGCTGGTGGGATGGGCGATGGCGAGCGCTTCGACGCGCGCCCGCACCGTCTCGGCGAAGGTAGCGGCCTGCTCCGCGTCGAGGCCGGGGAGGAGGAGGGCGAACTCCTCGCCGCCGTAGCGCGCCGCGAAGTCGCCCGCGCGGTGCAGCCCCTGGTGCAGCGCGCGCCCGATGGCGCGCAGGCAGCGGTCGCCCCGCTGGTGGCCCAGGCGGTCGTTGTAGGCCTTGAAGCAGTCGATGTCGACCATCACCAGCGCCAGCGGGGTGCGGGCGCGGCCGCAGCGCCGCCACTCGTGCGCCAGCGCCTCGTCGAAGGCGCGGCGGTTGGCGATGCCGGTCAGCGCGTCGAGCTGCGAGAGGCGCTCCAGGCGCTGGTTGGCCTCGCGCAGCCGGTCGTTGGCCTCCTCCAGCTCCTGGTTGATGCTCGCCATGCGGATGGCCCCCGCCACCTGGTCGGCGAAGGTGTGGAAGACGGTCTGGTTCTCGGGGGTGAAGACGGCCGGGGTGGCGGCCTCCAGGTTCAGCACCCCCAGGATGCCGCCGCGCCAGCGGATGGGGATCACCAGCTCGGCCACGGTGTCGGCGTTCACCCCCAGGTAGTTCGGATCGTCGCGCACGTCGTCCACGAGCTGCGTCTCGCCGGTGCGGATGGCGCGCCCCACGATCCCCGTGGTGATGGGCCAGCGCCGTCCGTGCCGCGCCTCGGGCACCAGCTCCCCCGCGAACGCCGTCTGCCCGAACTCGCGCCGCTCCGCGTCCACCAGCAGGATGGCGGCGAGGATCAGGGGGAAGCGCTCGTGGACGTAGCCGACCACGCGGTCCAGCAGCAGCCCCAGCTCCCCCGCGTCGGTGGCCACGCGCCCCAGCTCGCCCACCATCCCCAGCAGCCCCGCGCGCCGGGTGAGCTCCGCGTGCAGCCGCGCGCTGGCGATGGCGCCGGCCACCTGCTCCGCCACCGTCTGCAGCAGCGGGAGCTGCCCGCGGAAGGCCGCCGGGCGGGTGCTCTCCAGGTTGAGGATGGCCACCGTCTCCCCCTGGTGCTGCACGGGGATGCAGAGCTCCGACATGGCCCCGGGGAGGGTGTCGACGAAGTTGGGATGGGCGCGGACGTCGTCCAGGACGATGGGGCGGCCGGTGAGGGCGACCTCGCCGACGACGCCGCTCCCCAGCTCGCGGCTGTAGCCGGGGTGCACCTCGGTGGGAACGGTGGTGGAGACCGCCTCGCAGACGAAGCGGCCGCGCCCGGCGTCGACGGAGACGCAGGCCACGAACTCCCAGTCGAACCTCCCCGCGAGCGCGTCGGTGATGCGCTGGAGCATGGGGCGCAGCTCCAGGTCCATCGTCGCGATGCGCGCGATCTCGTTGAGGACGGCGAGGTGCTCGGTCGAGCGGGTCATCGGCGGGCGCCGGCGGTGGGATCGTGCGGACCAGCACAACAGACATAGGCGCGCGGACCCCGGCGCGCCAGAGGGAAAGCATCGGCCCCCACGCGAAAGAGCCGCGGAGAGAGGTCTCTCCACGGCTCCGGGTGTCTGTAGGGGCCGGGGTTACCG
>JBJMPM010000242.1:0-18616 GCA_045803205.1 Longimicrobiaceae bacterium | reverse complement strand
AGAGCTCGGTGTCTCACCTGCGTCCCTGTGTCTGCGTGAGACCCGTCTCTAGCGGAGCTGGGAGGCGTCGAGCTTCCAGAGGCCGTTGCGCAGGTCCGAGGCGTAGAGCTTCCCGTCCTGGTAGTGCACGCCCCAGATCATCACCGCGCGGTCCTCGCGGTCCAGCCCGCGGCCGGCCTCGCGGTGCATGAGCGAGAGGTCGCAGCGCCCGTCCGCGGCCTGCTCGGCCGCCGAGCAGGCGGAGAGGTCGCCGCGCACGTCCAGCGCGCGCACGCCGCCGTTGTAGAAGGCCGCGTAGAGGATGCCGGCGCCCTCGTCGACCGAGAAGTTGTGGCTTCCCGCGCCCTCCAGGTGGAAGAAGGCCACCTCGCGCGGCGCGGCCAGGTCCTGCACGTCCACCACGTGCACGTCGCCGCGGTACTGGCCGCCGCCGATCGGCTGCTCCTGCCCCACGAAGAGCCAGCGCTTCGTCCCGGTGCTCGGGTCGCGCAGCCAGTAGACGTTGTGCGCGTAGCCGCTGACGGTGACGATGGTGGAGAGGCGCACCGGGTTCGCCACCGTGCCCCCGTGCCCGCCGCCGCCGATGTCCCAGATCCCCACCCCATCGTGCCAGAGGGCGGTGAAGAGGAGGCCGTCGCGCACGAACACGTCGTGCTGGTACGGGCGCCCCATCACCTGCGAGAACACCTTCTGCGGCGCGCTCGGGTCGGAGAGGTCCACGATCACCAGCCGCGGCGGGAGCGAAAGGGCGTTGCTGGGGTCGATGGAGAGGAAGGCGTAGAGCTTCCCGTTCACCCGCGCCACCTCGGCGGTGTGCACGCCCGCGCGCAGGTCCTGGTCGGCGTAGCGGGTGAGGAAGGCGGGGTGGGCGGGGTCGGCCAGGTCGTAGATCACGATGGAGCCGGGGCCGCCCTCGGTGGCGGCGACCAGCAGCCGCCCGTCGTCCGACACCTGCACGTCGCCGATGCGGTCCGGCGTGGCCGCATCCTCGTCGTGGCCGTCTTCCTCGCCGTCCTTGTGGAAGCGCACCGCGGCGGCCGGCGGCCCGGGGACCTGGATGGAATCGACCAGCACGGGCTTGCTGCCGGAGACGTTCCACACCTTGATCACGTTGCCGGCGACGGGGCCCGCGTGCGTGCCGGTGTAGGCGTACTGCCCGCGCACCCAGAGCTCCGAGGTCGCGCGCTCCGGCACCGCGCCGAGCCCCAGCGTGGCCATCTCCACCGGCTCCCCGAAGCGCGGCTCGTCGCTCCCCGAGGGCGAGTCGCAGGCGGCGAGCGCGGCCAGCGCGGCGAGGGCGAGCAGTCCGACAGGGCGTGGTCTCATGGAGGTCCTCCAGCGGGCGGGAAGTCGGCGGGCTTCTCCTCTAACGCGCGACGGCCACCGGCACTGACGCGGCGGCCACCACGCTCCATGGCGATGGGGCGGACGGTTGGAAAGCCGTGTCGTCCCGAATGGCTTCAGCGTGAACGATGGCAGTAGTGCGCCCGACGCGCGGGGCCGCCGCCGTTCGCCAGCCTTTCGCCCGCGTCCGCCGCGGGCGCATATTTCGAGGAACGTAGCGATTCCCTCGCGCGACCCCGGGGTAGCCATGCGACTTCGTTCATCTTCCCTCCCTGCCGGCGCCCTGCTCGCGCTGGCGCTGGCCTCCGCCGGGTGCACCTCGCGCCGGCCCACGCTGCAGACGCCCGGCACCTCGGGGCCCGTCTCCGCCTTCATCGCCCCGCACACGGAGCTGGAGGACGTGCGCGAGGAGCTGATGGTGCTGGCCCACGACTCCATGCAGGGCCGCCTGACCGGCACCGCCGGGATGGTCCGCGCCGCGCGCTACCTGGCCCAGCGGTTCGAGGACTTCGACCTCCTCCCCGCCGGCGAGGATCCCTACCTGCAGTACTTCCCCATGGCGTGGAGCGCGGCGGGCGGCCAGCGCCAGCTGCAGCTCCTGAACGCCTGGTCCGACACCGTCGCCATCCCCGCCGACCGCCGCGCGCGCGGCATCAACGTGGTGGGGGTGATCCCCGGCCGGGACCCCGAGCTGGCGCAGCAGGTGGTGCTGATCGACGCGCACTACGACCACCTGGGCACCGCCGACCAGGGCCTCTGCCGCACCCTCGCCGGCGACGGCATCTGCAACGGCGCCGACGACGACGCCTCGGGGGTGGTGGCGGTGCTGGAGATCGCGCGCGAGTTCCAGCGCGGGCCGCGCCCCAAGCGCACCGTGGTCTTCCTGCTCACCACCGGCGAGGAGCTGGGGCTGCTGGGCACGCGCTGGTTCATCCAGCACCCGGTGCAGCCGCTGGAGCGGATGGTGGCGAACCTGGAGATCGAGATGATCGGCCGGCCGGACTCGCTGGCCGGCGGCGGGGGGAAGGCGTGGCTCACCGGCTACGAGCGCTCCACCATGGGCGACATGCTCTCCGCCGCGGGGATCGAGATCATCGCCGACCCGCGCCCGGCGCAGAACTTCTTCGAGCGCAGCGACAACATCGCCTTCGCCATGCGCGGCATTCCCGCGCACACGCTCTCGAGCTTCAACCTGCACCGCGACTACCACACCCCGCGCGATGACGCCTCGCGCATCGACTACGGCCACATGACGGCGGTGATCCGCGCCGCCGTGCGCGCCGCCCGCATCCTGGCCGACGGCCCGGCGCCGGTATGGAAGCCCGGCGGCCGCCCCAACCCCGAGAGCCGGTGACGGACCTCGCTACCCCCGCCGCCCGGCCGGTGATCGAGCTGTCCGGGTTCGGCAAGCACTACGGCGACCGGCTGGCGGTGGACGGGGTGACCTTCTCCGTGCCCGCCGGGCGCATCGTGGGGCTGGTGGGGCCCAACGGGGCGGGGAAGACCACCACGCTGCGCGCCATCGCCGGGATCCACGCGCCGAGCGCGGGAACGGTGCGCGTGGCCGGCTTCGACGTGGTGCGCGAGCCGGTGCAGGCCAAGCGCCGGCTGGCGCTGGTGCCGGACGAGCCGGCGCTCTTCTCCTCGCTCACCGTCTGGGAGCACCTGGAGTTCACCGCGCGCGTCTACGGGGTGCGCGAGTGGCAGGGGCCGGCCCTGGCGCTGCTGCAGGAGCTGGAGCTGGCGGACCGGCGCGGCTCCCTGGCCGACGAGCTGTCGCGGGGAATGCGGCAGAAGGTGGCGGTGGCGTGCGCGCTCCTGCACGGCCCGGCCGCGCTCCTCTTCGACGAGCCGCTCACCGGGCTGGACCCGCGCGGCATCCGCACCCTGTACGAGGCGATCCGCCGGCGGGCCGCGGCGGGGGCGGCGGTGCTCCTGTCGTCGCACCTGCTGGGGCAGATCGAGTCGCTCTGCACCGGCTTCGCGGTGATGCGCCAGGGGCGCCTCCTCTTCGCCGGCACGCACGACGAGCTGCGCGAGCGCTACGCGGGCGCGGGCGGCTCGCTGGAGGAGGTGTTCTTCCACCTGACCGAGGGCGGCGACGCCCCGCGGCCGGCGGCGGCCGCGCCGTGAACCCGGGGCTGCGGCTGCTGGCGCTGCGGCAGGCGCGCGGCCGGGTGCGGCTGGTCACCCGGCGGATGCGGACGGTGCGCGGCGCCATCGGCATCGGCGCCACCGCGCTCTTCCTGGCGGGCTTCGCGGGAATGCAGCTCTGGGCCGCGCTGGCGTCCGACACGCGCGCGCCCGCGCCGGAGACCATGCGCACGCTGGTCCCCGCGCTGGTGACGGTGCTCACGCTGATCGCCGCGGTGGGCGAGCGCGGGCTCTACTTCACCCCGCCGGAGACGGCCTTCCTCTTCCCCGCCCCCATCGGCCGGCGCGAGCTGCTGCTGTACAACCTGGTCACCCGGCTGGGCGTGCAGGTCCTCAGCGGGCTCTGGGTCTCGCTCTTCGCCGTGCGCTACGCGCCGCTCCCGTTCGCCGGCTTCGCCGCGGTGATGCTGGGGTTCGTGTTCATGTACGTGGCCGCGCAGGCGCTCTCGCTGGGCGCCGCCGCGGCCGACGCGTACCTCTCCCCCGTGGCCCGCGGCGTGGTGCGGGCGGCGCTGATCGGCGTGACGGTCTTCGTGGCCGCCTCGGCCGCGCTGAGCGCGGCGCCGGGAGCGGCGGGGGGGCGCTTCCGCGCGCTGCTGGAGTCGCCGGCGGTGCGCGCCGTCTCGCTCCCCGCGCGGCCGCTGGGGGAGCTGTTCGCCGCCACCACGGCCGGCGCGGCGCTGGCGTGGGGGGCGGCGTGCGTGGCGCTGCTGGCCGCCGCGGTGGGGCTGGTGCTCTCGTTCGACGTGGCCTTCACCGAGCGCTCGCTGGCGGTGGGGCAGCGGGTGCAGCGGAGGCTGCGGCGCGTGCTCTCCACCCCGGGCGGAGCGGAAGAGGGCGCGGCGCGGCGCGGGCCGCTCTTCCGGCCGCGGGCGCCCCGGGTGCCGCTCCCGGGGCGCGCGGGGCCGCTGGCGTGGCGCCAGTCCACGGAGCTGCTGCGCACACCGCGGGCGCTGATCGGGCCGCTGGTGTTCGGCGGCGTGTGGCTGGTAGCGATGTTCGGCGGGATGCGCGCCGCCGAGGGCGACGCCGAGGCGGGGCGCACCTCGCTCCTGGCCACCGCGCTGCTGATGCCGATCCTCTTCGGCAACCCGGTGCCCTTCGACTTCCGCCGCGACCTGGACCGGCTGGCGTACCTGCGCTCGCTCCCGCTGCGCCCCACGGCGGTGGCGGTGGGGCAGCTCTTTCCGTCGGCGGCCTTCTTCGCGGTCTTCGAGCTGCTGGTGCTGATGGGTGCGTCGCTCCTCACCGGCGGCTCCATCCCCGCGGCCTGGATCGCGATCGCGGCGGCGCTGGTGCTGCCGGTGGCGTGGGGGGCGGCGGCGGTGGAGAACCTGCTCTTCCTGGTCCTCCCCTACCGGGTGGGGCCGGACGGCCGCGCGGGCGCGCAGTTCCTGGGGAAGGCGCTGCTGCTGATGCTGATGAAGCTGGTCACGCTGGCCGTGCTGGCGGTGGTCGGCTTCGCGGCGTGGTGGGGCGTGCGGATGCTGGGCGGGCCGATGGCGCTGGCGGTCGGGGCGGCGGCGGCGGTGATGTTCATCCCCTGCATCCCGCTCACCTGGCTGGTCGGCCGCACCTTCGCGCGCTTCGACCTGACGGCCGATGCCCCGGCACCCTGAGAGACGGTGGTGATACAGCGAATCAGCCGAAATACGGCGGTGTCATCCCGAGGCTCGGCCACGCGAAAGCCGCCGCCGCACCGGTGTCCGCAGAGCCGAGGGATCTGGCCGGGGACGCCGCGAGGCCTGGGCGCGACAGCGTCACGAACGGCGGTCCGCATCGGTCGAGGCACGACGCTGCCGCGGCTGCCGTGCGGCTGCCGCAGCGGGTCTCGTGGCGGCCGTGGTCAGATCCTTCGGCCCTGCAAAGTCCACCGGCACACCGGGTCATGCGAGGCCGGGCCTCTGGATGACACCATTGAGGGCGAGGGTTTCTCAGAAGTCTCTGACTACGGCAATCTCATGCACGGCACGCAGAACCATGGAGGTGGGACGATGACGGAGCTGGCGAAGGGCGGGTGCGAGCCCTGCCGCAAGGACGCGCCGAAGGTGACGGACGAGGAGGCGAATACGCTCCTGCGCGAGGTGCCGGAGTGGAGGATCGAGGAGCGCGACGGGGAGAAGCGGCTGGAGCGGGTGTTCTCGTTCCCGGACTTCGCGGCGGCGCTGGCGTTCACCAACCGGGTGGGCGCGATCGCGGAGGAGGAGGGGCACCATCCCGCGCTGCTCACCGAGTGGGGGCGCGTGACGGTGGGGTGGTGGACGCACAAGATCGGCGGCCTGCACCGCAACGACTTCGTGATGGCCGCCAAGACCGACGCTGCCTTTGGAGTCAGCTAACGCTAACGGCCGTCTCACACAGAGGGAACAGAGGAACCAGAGAACTGCGCGGTCGCTCTCTGGTTCCTCTGCTTCCTCTGCGTGAGAAAATCAGTTGCCGGAGTCGAAGCGGCGCTGCATCTCCCCGCCGAAGCGGTACTCCAGGCCGTTCGGGAAGGTGGTGTAGGGGTCCTGCAGGTCGAAGTGGCCGCGGCCGGGGACCACCTCGCACGGGGCGTCGCTGCCGGTGGAGGCGAGGAAGGCGCAGAGCCGCCGCGTCGAGCCGTCCAGGTGATAGGTATCGGCGCCGCCGACCAGGACGTGCAGCTTGCCGGCGAGGCGTGGACCCAGCGTGGGCCAGTGCCGCCGCAGGAGGGCCACGATGTCGTACGCCTGCCACGCGCGCTGCACCGCCGGGTCCATCCGCCCCGTCTCGCGGTCGAAGAGCCGCACGGGGCGGCCGTCGGCGCCGCGCGGGCCGAACACCGCCTCGAACGACTCCATCTGCCCGCCCGATCCGAGCACCTCCTCCATCCGCGCGGACTGCTCCATCGTCTCCACGTCGCGCCCGCCCGCGCGTACGAACCCTCGCGCGGTGCCGTCGGCGCTGCGGTAGAAGTTGTCGCGCGAGCCCGGGCGCACGTCGATGCCGAGGAAGTCGCCGAAGTCCACCGGGTCCGGCGAGGTGGCCCAGGCGCCGCCGAAGAAGCCGGGGTAGTTCACCTGCAGCCAGAGCGACGCCCATCCCCCCGACGAGTGCCCCATCAGGTAGCGGGCGCGCGCCTCGGGGATCAGCCCGTAGCGCTGCTCCAGGTAGGGCGCCAGCTCCCGCATCAGCGCGTCGCTCCAGGGGCCGTTGTTGGCGGAGTTGGCGAACACGGTGTGCCCGGTGGGGAAGGTGGCATCCAGGAACACGTGCGCCGCGCCGCGCTCGCCTCCCTCGCGCATCTTCTCCACCTGCCTGCGGCCGTACGCGTATGCGAACCGCCACGTGCCTCCCCACCCCGGAACGTGATAGACGGCGCGGAAGCGGGGCCCGGCCGGCGTCGCGATCGCCTCCGAGTCCGGCGGGAGCACCACGGCCGCGCGCAGCGCGATGGGCCGGTGGTGGAAGGCGGAGAGGAGCGGACTGGGGAGCTCGACCGGGAAGATGCGCGAGTCGTCGCCGGCGAAGCGGAGGAGCGGCTTGACGCGGGTGAGCGCAAGCGGCGTCGGTGCGCCGCGGGTCCCGGCGGCGTCGATGGAGTCGACGGCGCTCAACAGGTCGCCCGCGCTGGAGAAGGTCCAGTTCGCGTTGTGGTCCACGTCCAGCAGCGCCATCACCCAGCGCTTCCCCGCCGGCATCTCCGAGAACCGGTGCGGCGCGGCCAGGCTGTCGGCGTCGATCTCGACGGACGCGCCGGGTACGAGGCCAACGACCTCGCGCGCGGCGACCCAGGTCTCTTCCACGTCCAGCCCCGGCGCGAGCGGCTGGCCGGAGTTCGCGGGGCGCTTCCGGGTCATCAGCACGATCAGGCGCCCGCTCACCGGCGCGCCGTGCGTGAGCGCCGTGTCCGCCGCGAGCGTCACGCGGAAGACGGGGTGCGGAGCGGGCTGCGCGAACGCGGCGGACGGCGCCACGCAGAGCGCGGCGAGGAGCGGCAGTGCTCGGGTACGCATCAGGATGGAGACGGTGGAAACAGAAGATTCCCCGGGACGGCGTGCTGAAACGACCGAAGCGGGAGAAAGTTCCATCGGACCAGCAACGACAGATCAACTCCCCTTCCCGGCGCACGGCGCTTCCCGTACACTACGGCGTCCATCTCACTGACGCACAGCGGAGGGCGGGCGCTTGAAGGTCGTGACCATCGGCGGGGGGCCGGCGGGGCTGTACTTCGCGCTGCTGATGAAGAAGGCGGACCCGCGCCACCAGGTCACCGTGCTGGAGCGCAACCGCCCCGACGACACCTTCGGCTGGGGCGTCGTCTTCTCCGACCAGACCCTCGGCAACCTGCGCGCGGCCGACGAGGAGAGCTACCGCCGCATCACCGAGAGCTTCGCCCACTGGGACGACATCGACGTCCACTTCAAGGGGCGGACGATCACCTCCGGCGGCCACGGCTTCAGCGGCATCGCCCGCAAGCAGCTCCTCCACATCCTCCAGCAGCGCGCCGCCGAGCTCGGCGTCGACCTCCGCTTCTCGACCGAAATCCCCGACGAGTCCGCCCTCGCCGCCATGGAGCTCGGCGGCGCGGACCTGGTCGTCGCGGCCGATGGCGTCAACAGCGCCGTCCGGCGGGCGCACGCGGACCGCTTCCAGCCGGACCTGGACGTGCGCAGCGCGCGCTTCGTCTGGCTGGGGACCACCAGGCTCTTCGACGCCTTCACCTTCATCATCGTCCAGAACGAGTGGGGCGTGTTCCAGGTGCACGCCTACCGCTTCGACCGCGAGCACTCGGCGTTCATCGTGGAGTGCGACGAGGCGAGCTGGCGCGCGGCCGGGTGCGACCGGATGGGCGAGGCCGGGACGGTCGCCTTCTGCGAGGCGATGTTCGCGCCCTGGCTGGACGGGCACCCGCTGATCAGCAACGCGGCGCACCTGAAATCCCCCTGGCTCACCTTCACCCGGGTGGTGAACGAGCGCTGGCACTTCCGCCGCGATCCCGACGAGGCGGGCGCGGCGCCGCACGTGGTGCTGGTGGGCGACGCGGCGCACACGGCGCACTTCTCCATCGGCTCGGGGACCAAGCTGGCGATGGAGGACTCCATCGTCCTCGCCCGCGAGCTGAACGCGCGGGAATGCATCGGCGAGGCGCTGGAGGCGTACGAGGCGGAGCGGAAGCTCGACGCGGTGCGGCTGCAGAACGCCGCGCGCAACTCGATGGAGTGGTTCGAGAACGTCAGGCGCTACGTCCACCTCGAGCCGGAGCAGTTCGCCTACTCGCTGCTCACCCGCAGCCAGCGGGTGAGCCACGAGAACCTGCGCCTGCGCGACAACGTCTACCTGGGCGGCGTGGAGCGCTGGTTCGCGGCCCGCTCCGGCGTCGACGGCGACGCGCGCCCGCCCATGTTCACTCCCTTCCGGCTGCGGGGGATGACGCTCGCGAACCGCGTGGTCGTGAGCCCCATGGACATGTACAGCGCGGCGGACGGCACCCCGAACGACTTCCACCTCGTCCACCTCGGCGCGCGCGCGCTCGGCGGCGCGGGGCTGGTGGTCACGGAGATGACCTGCGTGTCGCCCGAGGGCCGCATCACCCCCGGCTGCACGGGGATGTGGCACGATGCGCCCGCCGGGGCCTGGCGGCGCATCGTCGACTTCGTGCACGCGTGGTCGCCGGCGAAGATCTGCCTGCAGCTCGGCCACTCGGGGCGGAAGGGCTCCGTCCGCATCCCCTGGGAGGGTGGAGACGTGCCGCTGCCGGAGGGGAACTGGGAGGTGGTGAGCCCCTCGCCGCTCCCGCACGGCGAGGGGTGGGCGAAGCCGCGCGAGATGACCCGCACGGAGATGGACGAGGTGCGCGACCAGTTCGTCCGCGCGGCGGAGATGGCGGTGGGGTGCGGCTTCGACATGCTGGAGCTGCACTGCGCGCACGGCTACCTGCTCTCGTCGTTCATCACCCCCCTCGCCAACCGCCGCACCGACGAGTACGGCGGCTCGCTGGAGAACCGGCTGCGCTACCCGCTGGAGGTGTTCCGCGCCATCCGCGCGGTGTGGCCGGAGGAGCGGCCGATCTCGCTGCGCATCTCGGCCACGGACTGGGTGGAGGGGGGGATCGCCGGCCCCGAGTCGGTCGAGATCGCGCGCGCCTTCGCCGAGGCCGGCGCGGACGCCATCCACGTCTCCACCGGCCAGACCAGCCCCGACGCCAGGCCGGTGTACGGGCGCGCCTACCAGACGCCGTTCAGCGACCGCATCCGCAACGAGGTGGGGGTGCCGACCATCGCCGTGGGGAACATCACCGAGGCGGACCAGGTGAACGCGATCGTCGCCGCGGGCCGCGCGGACCTCTGCGCGCTCGCGCGCCCGCACCTGGCCGACGCGGCGTGGACGCAGCACGCGGCGGCCGAGCAGGGATGGGCCGAGCAGTGGTGGCCGCCGCAGTACCTCACCGGCAAGCAGCAGCTCGAGCGCATGCTGGCGCGGAAGGCGGCGCAGGCGGCGGAGCTGGCCGGCGGCGGGATCTGAGGCGCGAAGCCGGGCCCGCGGGGCCCTCCCCTCGCGCCTGAGAGCGCGGTTCCCCTCCCGTACCGGGAGGGGTGGAGTACGGGGTGATAGCGGCGCCTGCATGCGGCTGTGCGGGATCAACGTCCGGTGATGCCGGAGGAGGGATCACGCAGGCATCGAGGCATTCAACCTCTCCCGGAACGGGAGAGGTGGCGAGCCCCAGCGAGGCGGAGAGGGCGCTGAGCCGGAGATCTGGCGATTACGGAAGTCGGAGCGGAGCCCGCATTGGACACCAACACCACCATCACCGTCGGCGTGACGATCTTCGTCGCGATCCTGGGCTCCGTGGCTGCATACCTGAACAGCCTGAGGATCGCCGCGCGCAAGGACCAGCTCGACCATGTCGACCGGCAGCTCCGCAAGCTCTACGGCCCGCTGTTCGCGCTCAACCACGTGTCGAACATCGCCTGGCGCGCGTTCCGGCAGAAATACCGGCCCGGCGCCGAATCGTACTGGCGGACCGCACCGGGCCCGACCGCCGAGGAAGAGGAGGCATGGCGGCTGTGGATGGCCACGGTGTTCATGCCGCTCATCCTGCGGATGGAAGAGGTCATCCTGAAGCACTCGGACCTGATCGAGGAGCAGGACATGCCGCAGTGCTTCATCGACCTGATCTCCCACATCTCTGCGTACAAGGCGGTCCTGCAGAAGTGGTCGAACGGCGACTTTTCGGAGCACGTGTCGGTGATCCGCTTCCCGGGGGCCGCGCTGACCGACTACCTGGAGCCGCAGTACCGCAGCCTGAAGCTGCGGCAGAACCGGCTCCGGGGGGAGCCGGGGGGCCGGCGCCGCGCGCCGGAGCTCAAGAGAGCGTCGGGCGCGCTGCAGTTGGATCCAACGCGCGAGGCCAGCCCCGCGGGCCCTCCCCTCGCGCCTTAGAGCGCGGTTCCCCTCCCGTACCGGGAGGGGTGGAGTACGGGGTGATAGTGGCGCCTGCACGCGGCCGTGCGGGATCAACGTCCGGTGATGCCGGAGGAGGGATCACGCAGGCATCGAGGCATTCAACCTCTCCCGGAACGGGAGAGGTGGCGAGCCCCAGCGAGCCGGAGAGGGCGCTGAGCCGCGGACTCGAGACTTCGACGGGACGCGCAATGTGACGGAGACTCTGAGGGATTGGCGGCACCTCGCAGGCAAGCACGCCGTGGTCACCGGCGGCGGCCACGGGATCGGCGCCGCCATCGCGGAGGCGCTGGCGGGGCTGGGCGCGTCGCTGTCGCTGCTCGGGCGCGACGTGGCGCGGCTGCAGGCGCACGCGGCCGCGCTGCGCGAGCGCCACGGTGTCGCCGTCGAGACCTTCGAGTGCGACGTGGCGGACGAGGTGGCGGTGGACGGCGCCTTCGCGGCGAGCCGCGAGCGGCTGGGCGACGCGCACGTGCTCGTGAACAACGCGGGGCAGGCGGAGAGCGCGGCGTTCACCGACACCTCGCGCGCGCTGTGGGACCGGATGCTGGCGGTGAACCTGACGGGGACTTACCTGTGTTCGCGCCAGGTGCTCCCCGCCATGCTCGCGGCGCGCGCCGGGCGCATCGTCAACGTCGCCTCGACGGCGGGGCTGCGCGGCTATCCGAAGACGGCGGCGTACTGCGCGGCCAAGCACGGCGTGGTCGGCCTCACCCGCGCGCTGGCGCTGGAGACGGCGAAGAGCGGCGTCACGGTGAACGCCGTCTGCCCCGGCTACACCGACACGGAGATGGCACAGCGCGCCGTCGACGGCGTCGCCGCGGCGCTCGGCAAGAGCCAGGACGAGGCGCGGGCGATGATCACGCGCGTGAACCCGCTCGGCCGCCTGATCCGCCCCGACGAGGTCGCCGCCACCGTCGTCTGGCTCTGCTCCCCCGAGGCGGCCGCGATCACCGGCCAGGCCATCGCCGTCGCCGGCGGCGAGGTGACGTGACACCGGGAGGAATGGCCATGTCTGATGCCCTGTTCGTCCTCGGCGCAGTGGTTTTCATCGGCGCCAGCCTGGTGCAGATGCTGGTTTGGCATCCCCGGTCCGTGCAGTACCGCACCGATCTCCGGCCCGGACAGAGCGCGGGAGAGGGAGCGTCATGGTTCTGGCAGGTGAACGTGTTCGATCCGCGCAACTACCGCAGCGAGGCGGGCCGCCGCTTTTATCCGAAGCTGCTGATCACCGCCTGCATCCAACTGGTTGGTATCGGGTTGATGGGCTTGGCCTTCGTTTTCTTCGACAGTCAGAGCTGAAGGCAATGCGGGGCTAGATGGGGAACCAGGCCCGCCGGCATCTTTCCCTGGAGCGGGAAATGGCGGGCCTCAGCGAGCCTGAGGGGGACCACGCGGCGGCCAGCCGTTGGTCGCGCCGCAGACATGACTCGAGCCATGTACCGTCAGGGCATATGACCACCAGGATCGTCGCCGCCGACCTCCATCCCACCTCGTTCCACTGGCGCGTGGAGGGGCCGGTGGCGGTGGTGACGCTGAGCCGGCCGGAGCGGAAGAACCCGCTCACCTTCGAGAGCTACGCCGAGCTGCGCGACACCTTCCGCCAGCTCTCCTTCGCCACGGACGTGAAGGTGGTGATCATCACCGGCGAGGGCGGCAACTTCTGCTCGGGCGGCGACGTGCACGAGATCATCGGGCCGCTGGTGGAGATGAAGGAGAGCGGGAGGATGGACGACCTCCTCGCCTTCACCCGCATGACCGGCGACCTGGTGAAGGCCATCCGCGGCTGCCCGCAGCCGGTCATCGCCGCCATCGACGGGATCTGCGTGGGCGCGGGGGCGATCCTGGCGATGGCCAGCGACCTGCGGCTGGGGACGGCGCGCAGCAAGGTCGCCTTCCTGTTCACGAAGGTCGGCCTGAGTGGCGCCGACATGGGCGCGTGCGCCATGCTCCCGCGCATCATCGGGCAGGGACGCGCGAGCGAGCTGCTGTACACGGGCCGCAACCTGGGCGGGGAAGAGGCCGAGCGCTGGGGCTTCTACAACCGCCTGGTCGATCCCGACGCGCTGCAGGACGAGGCGATGGCCCTCGCGCGCGACCTCTGCGCCGGCCCGACCTTCGCGCACGGGATGACCAAGCGCTGCCTCCACCAGGAGTGGGCGATGGGCGTCGACGAGGCGATCGAGGCAGAGGCGCAGGCCCAGGCCATCTGCATGCAGACGGAGGACTTCGCACGTGCATACAGGGCGTTCGCGGCGAAGGAGAAGCCGGTGTTCCAGGGGAACTGACGGTGCGGATCACCGTTTGGGTGTGGCGACTATGCGAGTGAACTCGCCGCTACAACGGCACGCTGTCCGCCTTCGCGGACATCAACGGCAAACGGCGTTGCGAGCGATCGAGGACGCCGCGCGCGGACCTTTCCCTCGCGTCGCCCCTCCCCCCTCGTGGGGGAGGGGGGGTGCCTCGGCCACGCCGCAGCATGCCTGACCGCACCTACCTCGCCTGGCCCTTCTTCGCCGACGCCCACCGCGACCTCGCGGCGCGCCTCGGGGAGTGGGCCGCGCGCGAGCTGGCGTCTCCTCAGCATCCGCCGCGGCATACGCAGCAGGTGCACCAGCCACAGCCGCACGAACCCGACGTGCACGCCATCTGCCGCGACCTCGTCCGGCGGCTGGCGGAGGGCGGATGGCTGCGCTACGCGGTGCCCGCGGCATACGGCGGCGTGCACGAGCGGCTGGACGTGCGCTCCCTCTGCCTCGCGCGCGAGACGCTGGCGTACGCGAGCGGGCTGGCGGACTTCGCCTTCGCCATGCAGGGGCTCGGCTCCGGGCCCATCTCCCTCTTCGGCACCGACGAGCAGAAGCGGCGCTGGCTTCCGCCCGTCGCGTCGGGCGATGCCATCGCCGCGTTCGCCATCTCCGAGGCGGAGGCGGGGTCGGACGTGGGGGCGATGACCACGACCGCGCGGCGCGACGGCGGCGGCTACGTGATCCACGGGCGCAAGACGTGGATCTCCAACGCCGGGATCGCGGACCGCTACGTCGTCTTCGCGCGCTTCCCCGAGGCGGGCGAGCGCGGTTTCGGCGCGTTCGTGGTGGACGCGGACAACCCCGACCTCCTCGTCACCGGGCACATCCACGTCACCGCGCCGCACCCGCTCGGTACGCTGGAGCTCGACGGCTGCCGCGTGCCCGCGGACGCGCTGATCGGCGAGCCGGGCGGCGGGATGAAGGTGGCGCTCGGCACGCTCGACGTCTTCCGCTCCACCGTCGGCGCGGCGGCGCTGGGGTTCGCCCGCCGCGCGCTGGACGAGGCCGTCCGGTGGTGCGGCGAGCGCCAGGTGTTCGGCGTGCCGCTCGGCGATCACCAGCTCACCCGCGCCGCGCTGGCGGAGATGGCGGTGGATGTGGATGCGAGCGCGCTCCTCGTCTACCGCGCCGCGTGGACGCGCGACAACGGCGCCCCCCGCGTCACCCGCGAGGCGGCGATGGCGAAGCTCTACGCCACCGAGGCCGCCCAGCGCGTGGCCGACCGCGCCGTCCAGCTCCTCGGCGCGCGCGGCGTGGTGCGCGATTCCATCGTCGAGTCGCTCTACCGCGAGGTGCGCGCGCTGCGCATCTACGAGGGCACGTCGGAAGTGCAGAAGCTGGTGATCGCGGGACAGGTGCTCGCGGCTGCGGAGCACGAGGCGGAGCCCATCGCGACCGAGGCGCCCCCCTCCCCCGGCCCCTCCCCCACGAGGGGGGAGGGGTGACGATAGGGGAAAGCTTCTCGCCAACCGCGGGCTTCTCGCAGTTCCAAGCGAAGCGCCAACCCTCCCCCTCGTGGGGAGGGTCGGAAGGCGGACAGCAGTACCGTCCGCCCTTCCGGGGAGGGGGGTGCCGCGGACGCACACCGCAGCACCCACGCCGCGAAGCGGCAGGGTGAGGGGCCCCCCGGCGCGCCCCTTGCTGTCCTCTCCGTCCGGCTTCTCCCGATCCCCATCCCACAGCCACGGAGCATGCCCGAACTCCTCACCCTGACCGCTCCCACCGCGCACGAGGACACCTTCGCGCGCGACCACCTGCCGCCGCGCGAGCTGTGGCCGGTGCTCGACCTGGCGGGCGTGCCGCACCTGGCCGCGCGCCCGCGCATCAACGCCGCCACGGAGCTCCTGGACGCCACCGCGGCCGCGGGGCACGCGGACCGCCCCGCGCTGGTCGCGCCCGGGGTGCGCTGGACGTACGCGGAGCTCGTCGAGCGGGCGAACCGCGTCGCGCGGGTGCTGCGGGACGAGATGGGGCTGGTGCCGGGCAACCGCGTGCTGCTGCGCGGCTACAACGGCCCGTGGATGTTCGCCGCCTGGTTCGGCGTGCTGAAGGCCGGCGGCATCGTGGTCGCCACCATGCCGCTGCTGCGCGCCCGCGAGCTCTCGGCCATCGTCGACAAGGCGCGGGTGCGCTTCGCCCTCTGCGACGCGCGGCTGGTGGAGGCGCTGGAGGAGGCCGCCGCGGCGTCGCCGTCGCTGGAGCGCATCGTCCCCTTCGGCTCCGAGGCGGAGGGGTCGCTCGACCGGCTGGCGGCGCGGCAGCCGTCGTCGTTCGACGCGGTGGAGACGGCGGCGGACGACGTGGCCATCATCGCCTTCACCTCCGGCACCACGGGGACGCCGAAGGGGACGATGCACTTCCACCGCGATCTGCTGGCGACCTGCGACACCTTCGGCGCGCACGTGCTGCGGCCGGAGCCCGACGACCTGTTCTGCGGCTCGCCGCCGCTGGCGTTCACCTACGGGCTGGGCGGCTACGCGCTCTTCCCCATGCGGGTGGGCGCGGCGACGCTGATGCTGGAGCAGGCCTCGCCGCCGCAGCTCCTGCAGGGGATCCACGACTTCCGCGCCACCGTCGTCTTCACCGCGCCCACGGCGTACCGGCCGATGGCGGGGCTGGCGAAGGACTACGACCTCGGCTCGCTGCGGAAGTGCGTCTCCGCCGGCGAGACCCTTCCCGCGGCGACCTTCGAGGCGTGGCAGGCGGCGACGGGCTTGCGGATCATCGACGGGATCGGGTCCACGGAGATGCTGCACATCTTCATCAGCTCGCAGGGCGACGACATCCGCGCCGGCTCCACCGGGCGCGTGGTGCCGGGGTACCGCGCGCGGGTGGTGGACGACGGCGGCCGCGAGGTGCCGGTGGGCGAGGTGGGGCGGCTGATGGTGCAGGGGCCCACGGGGTGCCGCTACCTGGCCGACGAGGAGCGCCAGCGCGGCTACGTGCAGGACGGGTGGAACGTGACCGGCGACACCTACCGGATGGACGCGGACGGCTACTTCTGGTACCAGGCGCGCAACGACGACATGATCATCTCCTCCGGCTACAACATCGCCGGGCCGGAGGTGGAGAACTGCCTGCTGGAGCACCCCGCCGTGCTGGAGTGCGCCGTCGTCGCCGCGCCGGACGAGGAGCGCGGGCACGTGGTAAAGGCCTTCGTGGTGCTGCGCGAGGGCGCGGAGGCCGGGGAGGAGATGGTGAAGACGCTGCAGGAGTTCGCGAAGAGCCGCATCGCCCCCTACAAGTACCCGCGCCGCGTCGAGTTCGTCGCCGCGCTGCCGCGCACGCAGACGGGCAAGCTGCAGCGCTTCCGCCTCCGCGAGCAGGAGGCGCGGCCGTGAGCGGCGGGCTGCCGGAGATCCTGCACCCCGAGGGGTGGACGCCGCCGAAGGGGTTCGCCAACGGCATGGTGGCCGAGGGCCGAACGGTGTTCGTGGGCGGCCAGGTGGGGTGGAACCCCGCAACGGGGGAGTTCGAGACGGACAACTTCGTGGCGCAGGCTCGGCAGGCGCTGCGCAACGTGGCGCGCGTGCTGGCGGAAGCGGGCGCGGAGCCGCGCCACGTCGTCCGCATGACCTGGTACCTGACGGACCGGCGAGAGTACCTCGAATCCGCCCGCACGCTGGGCGTCGCCTACCGCGAGGTGTTCGGCCGCCACTTCCCGGCGATGTCCGCCGTGATCGTCGCCGGGCTCGTCGAGGAGCGCGCGAAGGTCGAGATCGAGGCGACGGCCGTCATCCCCTGACAGCCAGGGCGCTTCGCGCGAGAACGCAGAGAAACTGAGAGAGCGCTGAGGAATACCTCTGCGTCCTCTCAGTTCCTCTGCGTCTCTGCGTGAAACGTTCTGTAGATGTCAGCGCTGCGCCGGGACTTCGTGGGGGATGGTGCCCGGCATCTCCGCGACCACGTAGGCGGCGACGGCCATGGCGGCCACGCAGCGGGCCACCTCGGCGGGATCGAGCTTGTCGAGGGTGTCGGCGCTGCTGTGGTGGTACCAGAAGTACTTCTCGCCCTCCACGTCCAGCGCCAGCCCGGGAACGCCCAGCGCCAGCATCGGCCCCACGTCGGCCTCGCCCTCGCCCTTCTCCATCCGCCCCGCGCCGATCGGCTCCAGCAGCCGCGCGATCTGTTGCATCAGCGCCAGCGACGCGTCCGGCCCCTGGAAGCGGAAGCCGAAGGGGCGGAAGACGCCGTTGTCGCTTTCCATCACCATCACGTGCTTCGCCAGCTCGGCCCGGTGCGCGTCGCGGTACGCCGCGCCGCCGCGCACGCCGTTCTCCTCGTTCGTCCACGCCACCACCCGCACCGTCCGCCGCGGGCGCAGCCCCAGGCGCTGCATCAGGCGCACGGCCTCCCACGCCGCCACCACCCCGCCGGCGTCGTCCATCGCCCCCTGACCCACGTCCCACGAGTCCAGGTGGCCGCTCACCACCACCACCTCGTCGGGGCGCTCGCGGCCCACGATCTCGGCCACCACGTTGCGAGACTGCACGTCCGGCAGCGTGCGCGCGCCCATCGACAGCCGCACGCGGATGCGCTCGCCGCGCGCCTGCATGCGGTGCAGCATCATCGCGTCTTCGACGCTCAGCGCGGCGGCGGGGAGGCGCACCACGGTGGTGTCGAAGTAGCGCATGCTCCCGGTGTGGGGGTTCTGCATGCTGAAGCTCGACACCGAGCGGATCAGGCTGGCCACCGCCCCCGCGCGCGCCGCCGCGACGGCGCCCAGGCTGCGCCAGCGCACCGTCTGGCCGTAAGTGGTGAAGGGCACGTCGAAGAGGATGATCTTGCCGCGCGCCTCGGCGCCGCGGGCCCTGAGCTCCTCCTCGCTCCCCACCACCAGCAGGTCGGCGGTGATGCCCTCCGGCGGCGTGCCCACGCTCCCGCCCAGCCCGATCATGTGCAGCGGCTGGGCGCGCGGCGACAGCAGCTCGGCCGACTCCTCGCCGCGCACCCAGTGCGGCACCATCACCGGCTCGCCGCGCACGTTCTGCAGCCCGTCGCGCCGCATCTCCTCCATCACCCAGTCGATGCTGCGCTCCAGCGCCTCGGACCCGCTCAGCCGGTGCCCGAAGCGGTCCACCAGCGTCCCCAGCCTCGTGTACGCGGCGCTGTCGGCGAGCGCGGCCTGGATGAGCCGCGTGGCGTCGGCGCGGTAGCGCACGTCCAGCGGCTCCTGCGCCGCCGCGGCGGATGCGAGGGCGAGCGTGGCGAGCAGGGCGAGGCGGAGGGACATGGGGCGGCCTGGGGTGGAGGTTTCGTAAAAAGCTATCGAACGAAGCCCACCCGCGAAACGTGCAGATGTAATCAGGGCGCTTCGCGCGAGTACGCAGAGGAACTGAGAGAACGCAGAGTCGTTCCTCTGCGTCCTCTCAGTTCCTCTGCGT
>JBJMPM010000194.1:0-9938 GCA_045803205.1 Longimicrobiaceae bacterium | reverse complement strand
GCACATTCCGCGGCACCACAGGTGTCATCCTGAGGCCCGGCCACACGGGTCCCGGCGTCAGCGCTGCAGACGGCAGGGCCGTGAGGATCTGGCCGAGGAATGCGCAGGAGCCCGCCGCGGAAGCCCGCATGATCGCCGCGTCCACGCCGGCGCTCGTCGATGCCTGGCTTTTCCTGCGTGGCATCGACGAGTGAACGTGAGGCCGTGGCTTCCGCGCGAGCTTCCGCAGCCGGCTCCGGCGTGGCCGCAATCAGATCCTCACGGCCCTGCCGCCATCAGAGCGAAAGCTGATTCCACGTGGCCGGGCCTCAGGATGACACCCGAGGGTGTCCGAAGAACGGGTTCAGCAACAACCTCTGAGGAACGGCAAAGACCGTCTCACGCAGAGGCGCGGAGAGGCTCGACGGTTCTCTCCGCGCCTCTGTGTCTCTGCGTGAAAACGATCTCCACTGCGCGGAGGAACACGATGCCGAACCTGCCTTCCAGGCTGTGGCCGTGGCTCCTGCTGGCTGGAGGCGCCGCCGCCGGTGTGCTGTGCGCGGCCGTGGCCTACCTGGTGGCTGCCGAGATCACCAGCGCGCTCTATCTCAGCCTCCCCGCGGCGGCCGCCGCCTTCCTGGCGGGGGGCAGCCGCGCGATGCGGCCCGCGGCACGCCGGATCGCCCCCCGGCGTCCACGCCGGTTCGCGCTGGCGGCCGCCGGCGCCGCGGGCCTCGCCTTCGCCCTGCTGGCGGCCGCGCCGACCGTGGCAGACCGGCTCGCGCCCGGCCCCGGCCCCGCGGGGCCGGCCGTGCTGCGCGCCCTGCGATCGAGCACGGTGCCGCTGCGCACCGTGCGCGCCGGCAGCGGCTTCGACGACCTGCGGCCGCTGAAGGCCGTGCTGCGCGGCAGGCGGATCGTGGCGCTGGGCGAGGCCTCCCACGGCACCGGCGAGTTCTTCCGGATGAAGCACCGGATGCTGGAGTTCCTGGTCCGCGAGATGGGCTTCCGGCACTTCGCCATGGAGTTGAGCCCCGAGGACGGCCGGGTGATCGACGCGTACATCCATGGCGCCCCCACCGATCCGCGCAGGGTGCTCTACTGGCCCTGGGCGACCGTCGAGGTCATGGAGATGATCGAGTGGATGCGCGCCTACAACGCGGAACGCGGCTCGGCGCCCGGGCTCACGTTCCACGGCATCGACCCGCGGAGCGGGGACCGCGACCCGGTGATGGCCGCGAACGTGTCGCGGCTGCTGGCCCGGGCCGGGCCGGAGGCGAAAGTGGTGCTCTGGGCGCACAACGCGCACATCTCCCGGGCGCCGGGGTGGACGGGGAGCTACCTGAAGCGGGAGTTCGGCGACCAGGCGTACCTGCTGGGGTTCGAGCTCGACCACGGGCGCTTCACCTCGCGCATGTCCACGGTGCGCACCTACGGGGTGGGCCCCGCGCCGCCGTCCTACTACGCCCACGCGCTCGCCCGGCTCGGCGCGCCCATCCTCTTCCTCGACTTCCGGACGATGGAGCGCGTCCCCGAGCTGCGTGCGTGGCTGCGCGAGCCGCGGCGCTCGCACGAGCTGCAGGAGCTGCACGCGGTGCTCCGCCTGAACCCGGCCTGGCACACGCTGCACACCCCCTGGCCGGAGCTCTACGACGGGCTGATCTTCGTGGAGGAGAGCACCCCGGCCGTGGGGTTGTCCGACTGACGCCTGTGGAACGGCAACTGCGGTCTCACGCGGAGACGCGGAGAGGGCCACGGCGGCTCTCTCCGCGTCTTCGTTCAGGGTGCATTTCCCAGCGCGGGGCGATCAGCGGCGGCGGTGCTGCCCGGGGTCCTTCGGCTTGCAGTCGAGCAGCGCGGAGACCTCGGGCGGCGTGGGGCTGGGCATGGCCGTGACCAGCGCGTGGGTCTCGTACGTGGGGTGCACCTTCACGCTCGTGTCGCGGCCGCCGCAGGTGTAGACGATGCCGGCGTTCTCCAGGAACTGCACCTTGCCGCCGGACTCGTAGCGCTTGAGGTACCCTTCGGCGAAGCCGTACGCATCCACCACGTCGTCCCACTTCTTCGCGTCGCCGTCGGGAATGTCGCGGCCCTTGGTGGTCTTCACGAAGGTCGCGGGGTAGCCGCGCTCGCTCAGCAGCAGCTGCATCAGCACGGGATACTTCTCGGGATCGTCCGTCGGGCTGCCCAGGTGCTTGCGGGCCGACTCGGCCAGGGTCATGTCCGCGTAGTTGAGCTGGATCCACTCCTTCAGGGCACGCCGCCCGGTGTCGCGGTCCTCGAAGATGGCCAGGTCGGTCCGCGCCGTCTTCCCGGGGACCGCGGTGTTGCCGGGGCTCAGCGGCTTCGAGCCGGGGTCTTCCCAGGTCCTCCCCTTCGTAGTGTACTGCGTCTTCTGGCCCCAGACGCGGCGCTCCTGGCGCAGGAACGGCTCCTCGCCCTTCTTCGCCGTGTTGCGCGGGGTCAGGTCGCCCGTGAGGTCGCCCGGGTTGTTGGTGAGCCAGGGCCAGCTCCCGATCACGTTCTTGTTCTTGTCCGCGACGCGGTTGCCGAGCCGCACCTCGTGCCGGTAGACGACGTAGTCCCAGTCCGCGAGCGCCTTCGTCTGGGTGTTCGCCGGGAACCTGTCGCTCGTTCCCGTGGCGGCCTTCACGCGCCCGAGCTGCAGCGGCTGGCGCGGCTGCGGCGGGGCGTCCCCGCCGCCGGCGATCGCGCCGGCCGCGGCTTCGGCGGCGCGCTCCGCCTCGGGGGTGGAGGAAGGCGGCGTGCCCGTGGACGCGGCATCGCCCGCGCCGCGCTGCTGCACCACGTGGGCGAGCTCGTGCGCCATCACCCCGTCGTCGTTCGCGGCGTTCTCGCCCAGCACCACGTGCCGCCCGACCGCGTACGCCTCGGCGCCGAAGGCGTGGGCCGCGGCGGCGGCCTCGGGCCCGGAGTGCACGCGCACGTCCGAGAGGTCGTGCCGGAAGCGCCGGCTGTAGAACGCGAGCCGGGCGAGCGCGAGCGGCTGCCCCGCGGAGCGCGGGACCGCCCGCCCGGGAGCCGCCGTATCTTCGCGGCGCGGGCGCGGCGCCGGCCGGGCTGCTGCGGCTGTGCCGTGGGGAGCGAACGATGGCAAGCGCGCCTCCTGCCGAGGGTCCCGGACCAGCCAGGCAACCGATCGAATCACAGTTGCCGCTTCCTTCCCGCCGCGCAAGGAGCTTCCTGGATCGGAACGGCCGAGCTCTCACGGAGACGCGGAGGGGCGGCCCCCGCCTCTCCGCGTTTCCTGGTTTTAAACCTGTGCCGCCGGTGTCCCGAAAGTGGTGACGCAGCGTCCCAGCGTGGGGGAGAAGGGGACCCGCGCCCGGCCATGCGCCACCTGTTTTCGAAGGGAGGTAACCACGTTTCAAAGGGCACGTTTAGGACGTAAACAGATATCGGGGTGACATTTTCGGTCCGGTGCTTGCCTTTCCCTGCCGCCGCCGCGTGATGACGCGGCACCCCGCCGCTCTTCCGGGCGACCTCCCGCCCGCCGCGCCGGCACCCGGCGCGATCCACTCTCCCGAACCCACGACGAAGCGGCCCCACGGCGGGGAGGAGGAGCTTGGAATACGCGTTCGTTCATTTGCGGTAACCCACTTCATCGGAGCACCCATCATGTCAGATTCGACCCCCTCCCCGCGCGTCGCGGATTCGCGGCGCGAACCCGAGCAGGAACGCTTCGAGCTGCTGCTGCGCGCCCTGACGCCGGTGCTGGGCAGCGCGGCCGACGAGCCCGCGTCCGGCGACGACGCCGAGGTCGGCGTGCCGCGCCCGCTGGACGACGTGGCGCTCGCCACCCAGGCCGCGGCCGCCTTCTTCAGCGAAGACACCGCGCTGCAGTACTTCCCCCGTGACGCGCCCGAGATCCTGGGCCCCGAGGAGGAGTGGAAGTGGTGCCTCCCGTACGTGCGCTGCTGCTGGATGTTCGGGTGGCTGGTCTGTCGCGGCTGCCGCGACTACACCGCGCTCAGCTACTACCTCTACCGCTACTGGCTGTGCGTGCGCACGGCCCTGGGCCGCAACCCCCGCGCGCCGCTCACCGACGCGGAGCGCGAGGACTTCCGCCGGCTGGCCGCGCTGCTGGGGCAGACGTACGCCGGCTGGCTGAAGGAAGAGGAGCTCAAGGTCGAGCTCGACCGCGGCGCCGTGGACGACGTGCTGGCGGGCCGCGCCGACTGCTGCCGCGACAACGCCTTCACCGCCGCGCTCTTCGACCGGCTGGGGAGCGACGAGGCCGCCGAGGCGCTGGTGGGGCGCGAGGCCTTCGCCGAGCGGCTGCGCAACCCCTGGTTCTGGCTCTGCCGCTGCTGGTGCCGCGCCGCGCTGCGCTTCGGCTGCTGCCTGGCCTGCGCCCGCACCCGCGACGAGATGCGGCGCTGCCTGGCCGAGTACGAGCACGCGCTGGCAGACTGCCTGGGGCCGCTGCGCTGCCGGCTCACCAACCCCAGCGGGTGCTTCGAGGAGCAGCCCATCCTCGACATCCAGGACATCGGCGTGCCGGTGACGGGCGACGCGCTGGGCGCCTGGTTCGGCGGCTACACCATCGAGTGGCGGTTCGTGGAGGGCGAGGGGTGCGATGGGCCGAGCGGGTGGACCTCGCTGGGGGTGGTGTATCCCGGCTACGGATCCAGCGGCACCACCCCGGTGCTGAACGGCACGCTGGGGTGGATCAAGACCCGGCTCCTCCCCGCCCGGTCGTACGAGGTGCGCATCTGCCTCAGGTCGTCGAAGCCGGGGAGCGCGCCGCCGCCCTGCTGCTGCATCATCTTCAACCTCTTCAAGCGCTTCGTGTGGATCAACCGCGTGGGCGCCGCGTGGGTGGGCGGCGGCGGGGTGTACGATCCGCAGGCGCCGCTGGTGTACCCGCCGCTCCCGCACCCGGCGTCGCACCCGGTGCCCGTCGGCTGCTGCGTGAACGTGCACGGCGCCGCCTGGGTGGGCGAGTGCAACGACCGCCGCATCCGGTGCTTCTCGCTGAAGTACGCGCCGGGCTACCTTCCCGGGCCCACCGAGGGCAGCTTCGACCCGTCGGCCTACACGCCGCTCCCCGGCCAGGCGCCGGTGTGCTACACCCCGCCCGACGAGCCGGAGAAGCGGGCCCAGACCAACGAGCTGACCGCCAACGACAGCATCCTCACCGCGGTGTGGCAGGCGGTCACGGTGGACTACTCGTGGCTCTGGAACCTGCCGCCGCACACGGTGGAGCACACCGAGTACGTGCTCCGGCCGAATTGCTGGAACACCACGCTGATGCCCGCCTGCTCGCCGCCGCACCACACCTGCGCCAGCGGCGAGTACACCCTGCTGCTCGACGTGGAGGACACGCACGGCAACCACTACTACGACACGCAGCGGGTGCTGCTGGACAACAAGACGCTGCACGTGACGCTGGCGGGGCTCAG
Source organism: Longimicrobiaceae bacterium (assembly GCA_045803205.1). Lineage (GTDB taxonomy): Bacteria > Gemmatimonadota > Gemmatimonadetes > Longimicrobiales > Longimicrobiaceae > Longimicrobium. The sequence goes on along the minus strand of JBJMPM010000194.1, from coordinate 4,533 downwards.
GGGGTGGGAGCAGTGCCAGACGCTGGGGCTGAGGCAGTTCTCCGGCGGGCAGCCCTGCGCGGTGCCCTGGCTGGTGCCGGTGATGGGCACGGTGTACGACGAGTACATCGACGCCTCCCTGGCCCCGGTGTACCCCAACAACAACTTCGACTTCTACACCCTCACCATCACCCGCAACTGCGGCGGGCCGTCGTACAGCGTGCCCATCACCCGCGACTGGGTGACCTGGGACGCCGACATCCTCACCGGGCAGGTGGACCGGTGGAAGGGGACGGCGCACGTGGGGATCCCGGACAGCGTGTGCGCCTGCGACCCCAAGCTCGGCACGCCCACGCACGGGGTGCTCGCCGCGCTCGACATGCGCGTCTTCGACGCGGTGTGCGCGGGCCAGGTGCCCGCCGAGTTCCGCCCGCCGGCGGGGTTCGCCCTGCAGCGGGGCGAGTGCTGCACCTTCACCCTCACCCTCTACGCGCAGGACAAGACGGTGGACGAGGTGGGGCCGGGGAACTGCCACCACGCCTGGGCCTCGTGCTGCATCCAGATCTGCAACGACCTGCCGAAGAAGATCCTGCACGACGCCACGGGCGGGGTGCTCACCGACGTCGCGACGGAGCTGCGCAGGGTCGAGGCCGCGGGGGAGCCCGCCCCCGGCCGGACGGAGTGACGTGGACCCGTGGCTGAGGCTCGCGGCCGCCGTCCTCGCCTGCTGGCGGGTGTCGCACCTGCTGGCGGCCGAGGACGGCCCGTGGGACGCCGTCGTCCGCCTGCGCAGGGCCGCGGGCGGCGGCATGCTGGGGAAGATGATGGACTGCTTCAAATGCGTGAGCGTGTGGGTGGCCGCGCCGCTGGCCGTCTTCGTTGCGCCGGGATGGTCGGAGCGGGTGGTGGCGTGGCTGGCGGTCTCCGGCGGGGCCTGCCTGCTGGAGCGGCTGGCGCGCGAGCCCGTGACCTTCACGCGCCTGGACGAACCCTGAGACCTGGAGAGGGAACGATGTGCTGTGGAGCGAGCCGCGACGCCTGGCGCGCCGCCGACCCCGCGCCCTACCTGCCGCCGCCTCCGGTGGCGGCCGTCCCGCCGCCCTCGCCGGTGCCGGCGGGCGCCTCCGCGGCGCCGGCCCCGGTGCGGCTGCGCTTCCTGGAGCGCGCGCGGGTGCGGGTGCGCGGCCCCGCCACCGGGGTGGACTACGAGTTCTCGAGCAGCGAGCCCGTGCGCGCGGTGCACGCCGGCGACGCCGAGGCGCTGCTCCGCACCGGGCACTTCAGCCGCGCGTTCTGAACACTGATCTCACACAGAGGCACAGAGCCGCGGAGAGGCACAGCACGCCTTTTCGTGGCTCTGTGCCTCTGTGTGAGCCCCCGTCTTTTTGGTTCTTCGTCGATTTAGTTGCAGCCTGTCTCTCGCCCGCTCGCTCGCACCAATCTCGTCGACGAGTGACTGCAGGTGGCGCTCGCGCTGAGTGTTCGAAATTTTTTTGGAGAGACCCCCTTACTCCCTCGGCCGTGCAGCAGGCCCGGGCTTTCTCAACCGATCGATCAGGGGGTCACGAGGCGAGCCTGGCCGCCGTGCACGTCCTCCGCATCGACGGATGGATGACGATGATTCGCCACATCCACGAGGACTGGGGTGACGCACGGAGGCAGCGGAGTGCTCCGATTCCCCCTGATGACGCAGTTGGCGAAGCCTTCAGGCGCAGCAGACGGGGTGAGCTCTCCGATGGGGTATCCCACAAAAATTCGATAACTCACCGCATTCCGAGCCTGCAGCCACTCGTCGACGAGCCTGGCGCTGCCGCAGTGATCGGAGCCCGCGCCGACGACGAGCGGGGGAGAGTCACGGAGTATTCGCCTGTTCTGGTTGATCATCTGATACCCTGAATGCACGACCAATCATCAGAAACGGTATCACTCATCACCTTCCGAAGCTGTAGCGTGTTCAGCGGTCACTGGGGGATTCGCACGTCCGGTGCGTCCAGGTTGCGATCAAATCGACGAAGAGCCGTGATGAACTGCTGAAATGGCAAGCTTTTGGGGCACGGAAGTCGCTTTCCGTTCCGGCAGCAGGCGTCCCGGTTCCACGGTGGACCGCGCGGGGCGCCCTTCCTGATGCATGCAATGGAGGCCCGATGATCAATCCCGATCGTCTGACTGTCAAATCGGCCGAGGCGCTGCAGGAGGCGATGAGCCGCGCCCAGCGCGCCGGCAATCCCCAGATCGAGGACCTGCACCTCCTCCTCGCGCTCCTGGACCAGGAGGAGGGGATCGTGGTCCCCGTCCTCCAGAAGGTGGGGGTCAACGTCTCGCGCCTGAGGAACGAGGGCGAGGCGGCCGCCGCGCGCCTGCCCAAGCAGAGCGGCGCGCAGCCCAACGTGTCGCGCGAGCTGAACTCCGTGCTCGACCAGGCGGAGAAGGAGGCGCGCGACCTCAAGGACGAGTACGTCTCCACCGAGCACCTGCTGCTCGCGCTCTCGGAGAAGGGCTCGTCCGTCCGCGACCTGCTGCGCGCGCAGGGGGCCGGGCGCAAGACGCTGCTGGAGGCGCTGGAGCAGGTGCGCGGCGCCCACCACGTGACCGACCAGAACCCCGAGGAGAAGTACCAGGCGCTGCAGCGCTTCTCGGTGGACCTCACCGAGCGCGCCCGCGCCGGGAAGCTCGACCCCGTGATCGGCCGCGACGAGGAGATCCGCCGCGTGGTGCAGGTGCTCTCGCGGCGCACCAAGAACAACCCGGTGCTGATCGGCGAGCCCGGGGTGGGGAAGACGGCCATCGTCGAGGGGCTCGCCCAGCGCATCGTGAACGGCGACGTCCCCGAGGGGCTGCGCGACAAGACGCTGGTCTCGCTCGACATCACCGCCATGCTGGCCGGCGCCAAGTACCGCGGCGAGTTCGAGGAGCGGCTGAAGGCGGTGCTGAAGGAGATCACCAGCTCCCAGGGGCGCTTCGTCGTCTTCATCGACGAGCTGCACACCATCGTGGGGGCGGGGAAGACCGAGGGGTCGCCGGACGCGGGGAACATGCTCAAGCCGGCGCTGGCGCGCGGCGAGCTGCGCGTGGTGGGCGCCACCACCCTCGACGAGTACCGCGAGCACGTGGAGAAGGACCCGGCGCTGGAGCGGCGCTTCCAGCCCGTCTTCGTGGGCGAGCCCTCGGTGCCGGACACCATCGCCATCCTGCGCGGGCTCAAGGAGCGCTACGAGGTGCACCACGGGGTGCGCATCACCGACCCCGCGATCGTGGCGGCGGCCACGCTGTCGAACCGCTACATCGGCGACCGCTTCCTCCCCGACAAGGCGATCGACCTGATCGACGAGGCGGCCAGCCGGCTCCGGATCGAGATCGACTCGCTCCCGCAGGAGATCGACGAGGTGGAGCGGCGCATCATGCAGCTCCAGATCGAGCGGCAGGCGCTCGGGCGCGAGACCGACGCGGAGAGCCGCGACCGGCTGCAGCGGCTGGACGAGGAGCTGGCCAACCTGCGCGAGAAGAGCTCGGGGATGAAGGCGCAGTGGCAGAGCGAGAAGGCGGCGATCCAGGAGATCCGCGGGAAGAAGGAGAAGCTCGACGAGCTGAAGGTGGAGCTCGACCGCGCCAGCCGCACCGGCGACCTGGCGCGCGCCGCGGAGCTGCAGTACGGCACCATCCCCGCGCTGCAGAAGGAGATCGCCGAGAGCGACGCGCGGCTGGCCGAGCTGCAGAAGCAGAGCAAGTTCCTGAAGGAGGAGGTGGACGCCGACGACATCGCCGAGGTGGTGGCGCGGTGGACCGGGATCCCGGTGACGCGCATGCTGCAGAGCGACCGCGAGCGGCTGGCGCGGCTCGACGAGCACCTGAACGAGCGGGTGATCGGCCAGCCCGAGGCCACCCGGGCGGTGGCCGACGCGGTGCGCAGGAGCCGCGCGGGGATGCAGGACCCCAACCGCCCCATCGGGAGCTTCATCTTCCTGGGCCCCACGGGGGTGGGGAAGACGGAGACGGCGCGCGCCCTGGCGGAGTTCCTCTTCGACGACGAGGACGCCATGGTGCGCATCGACATGAGCGAGTACATGGAGAAGCACGCCGTCAGCCGGCTGATCGGCGCGCCGCCGGGGTACATCGGCTACGAGGAGGGGGGGCAGCTCACCGAGGCGGTGCGGCGGCGGCCGTACAGCGTGGTGCTCTTCGACGAGATCGAGAAGGCGCACCCCGACGTGTTTAACGTGCTCCTGCAGATCCTGGACGACGGGCGGGTGACCGACAGCCAGGGGCGCACGGTGAACTTCCGCAACACGGTCATCATCATGACCAGCAACCTGGGCAGCCCGCTGATCCTGGAGCACTCCGCGCGGATGGACGAGCCCGAGGTGCGCGCCGAGGTGGAGCGCGGGGTGCTGGCCGAGATGCAGCGTCACTTCCGCCCCGAGTTCCTCAACCGGGTGGACGACGTGATCGTGTTCAAGCCGCTGGACCGCGGTGAGCTGAAGCGCATCGTGGACATCCAGCTGCGCCGCCTGGAGCAGCTCCTGGCCGAGCGGAAGCTCGCGCTGAAGTTGAGCGACG
>JBJMPM010000089.1:0-2656 GCA_045803205.1 Longimicrobiaceae bacterium | reverse complement strand
AGGTTGAGCTGCCCCATCAGCCACGGCTGGGTGGTCTCCACCTGGTCGCGCGGAACGGCGCCCTTGTAGACGCGCGTGTACAGCAGCAGCTGCTCGTCGACCACGCTCGTGAAGAGGTTGTCGGTGACGTCCTTGAAGCCGTAGAAGGTGAGCGTGCCCAGCTCGCCCCCGTCCATCTGCCAGTAGTAGAACAGGTTGTCGAAGTACGGGTTGGGCGAGGCGTTGACGAAGATCTGGAAGGTCCCGTTCACGATGGCCGCGTCGCCCCACCACGCCGCCGAGCAGGTGCCGTCGATGCGCATGGGGTGCTTCGGGTTGAGCACCATGCCCAGGACGTTGCCGGTGCTGAGCTGCAGGTCGGTGTACACGAAGCTGTTCGCGGGCCGGCCCTGCAGGTACCCGGCCTGGAAGGAGGGATAGTCGATCCCCGTGGGCCAGTCGCCTTCGGCGAGGTAGCCCATCATCACCTCGTGCGTCTGGAACTCCGGGTCGGCAGGGGGGGACGAAGCAGACTCCGCGGTGGTGTGGTCGGTCATCTTGTGTGGCTCCGGGAAGGGCGGGTGCGGGGATCGCGGCAAAGAAGCGCCGGACGCACGGCTCCCATGATAGTTTCCGCGCGCGACGCAAGACAGCCCCACGCTCTTGCCGCGCTCGCGTCTCCTCTCCGTGCCTCTGTGTGGAGTCGCCGTTGCGGCTCACATCGCCAGCGCGGCGCGATACGCGTCGAGCACGGCGCGGGTGCAGCGCTCCCAGCTGAAGCACGCCGCGCGGGCCAGCGACTGCTCCCGCATCCGCGCGCGCAGCCCGGCGTCGCGGCAGAGGTCGAGGATGGCCTGGGAGAAGGCGTCGCCGTCGGCGGGGTCGAGCAGGATGCCGGCGTCGCCCACCACCTCGGGGAAGGACGAGGTGTTCGAGGCGACGACGGGGGTGCCGCACTGCATCGCCTCCAGCGGCGTGAGGCCGAAGCCTTCGTAGAGCGATGGATGGACGAACGCGGTCGCGCCGCTGTAGAGGGGCGCGAGCTCCTCGTCGTCCACGTACCCGGTGCGCACGACGCGGCCGCGGAGGCCGTCCGCCGCCTCCGCCGGCTCCGCCTGCGCGCCGGGGTCCGCGTGGCCGACGAGCACGAGGGTGTGGTCGCGCACGCCCTCCTCGCGCGCGGCGCGGGCGAAGGCGCGCACGGCGTGGCGCACGTTCTTGCGCGGGTCCGGCGTGTTCACGCTCAGCAGGTACGGCCCGTCGGGGATGCCGTACCGCTCGCGCACCGCCCGCAGCCGCTCCGCGTCGCCGCACGGATGGAACGTGCCGGGGTCGGCGCCGAGCGGTGCGGCGAAGATTCGCTCGGGCGCCGCCACGCCGTGCTCGCACAGCTCCGCCCGGCTGAACTCGGAGCCGGTGAGCACGCAGTCGCCGTCGCGCAGGCTCTCGACCACCGCGCGGAGCGTGCGCCGGTACCCCGGACCGTAGATCTCCGGGAAGCGTATGCAAGCCAGGTCGTAGAGGGTGATGAAACGGCGCGGCGACCGCCGGCTCCGCGGGCGCGGCGGGAGGGGGACGCCGGGGGAATGGAAGACGTCGGCGGGCGGCGACGCGTCGCACACCGGGGGGTGGATGCGGCGGTCGACGAGCTTCGCGCCACGCCGCAGGATGCCGGGGAACACGTTGCTGCCGAGGAGCCGCCGCGCCCAGCGGTGCGCGCCGGCCGCTCCGCGGCGGAAGGCGGACGAGGCGCCGGCCGGCGGCGGACCCAGGAACGTGGCTCCCGGGGGCGGCGGGTTCGTGGCCAGGTACGCCAGGCACCCCTGGTATGCCGCGCTGGAGTGGTTGGCGCAGAGGAAGAGCTCCACCTCGCCGGACGCCATCATCCCTTCCACCAGGTGCCGGTCCGCGCGGTGGCTTCCACCCCGCGACAGCGAGTACAGGTGCCCCAGCCCCAGCATGGAGATGTCGTAGAGGACGCGCATCGGGCGGGGCGGGAGTGGGGGACGGGGCAGTGGGGGAGCACCCATCCATACCGGGTGCCGGGTCGCCGGCGGGGATTCGGATGTCGGGATCGCACGCGTTCGATGTGCGGCACACCGTTGTGACGGCGACAGAGTAGCGAACGCCCGGCTCGGCTGCAATCCGTACGCAGCATCACTGCGGATGCGGGGAGATCTCCCGTGCTTCAACGCACGTCCGCGCCGTACGATTTCCGTTTGACTTCCTCCCATCGCGCGAGCTACGTTCGGGACAGCGCCTGCCGTCGAGGCGGCTCCCCACCCTGCCGCTCGTCGTCCAACGCACCTTCCGCCACGCGCCACGACCTCCATGGACTCATCGCCGCACGATCCCGCGCGTCTCTCGCAGATCCCGCCGCCGGCGTTCGAACGCCCCGTGCTGGTGGTGGCGCACCCGGGACACGAGCTGCGCGTGTACGGCTGGCTGGAGTCGGCCGCCCCCCTCGTCTGCGTGCTCACCGACGGCTCCGGGAGCGGGGGCGAGGCGCGGCTGGAGTCGACCACCCGCCTGCTCGCGGGGACGGGGGCGCGCCCGGGCTCCATCTACGGGCGGATGTCGGACCGCGAGATCTACACGGCCATCCTGGACCACGACTTCGCCTGCTTCACCGATCTGGCCGAGCAGCTCGCCGAGGAGCTGGAGGCGTGCGGCGCCG
>JBJMPM010000007.1:0-11107 GCA_045803205.1 Longimicrobiaceae bacterium | reverse complement strand
CGACGCGTCCACGCCGGCGCTCGATGCCTGGCTTTTCCTGCGTGGCATTCGACGAGTGAACGTGAGGCCGCGGCTTCCGCGCGAGCGTCCGCGGCCGGCTCCGGCGTGGCCGCGATCAGATCCTCACGGCCCTGCCGCCATCGGAGTGAACGCTGATTCCGCGTGGCCGGGCCTCAGGATGACACCCAGGGGTGTCCGAAGAATGGGTTCAGCAACACCCTCCCAGGATGACATCGCGAGGATTCCGCGAAGTACCCAGGAGTCTCCGAGGCTCTCCGACCGCGTCTCAGTACCTCTAATGCGAGGTGCCGTTCAGGGCAGCCCGAGGTGCGCCCGGGCTGCCTCGAGCGCGTCGTCCAGGCTCCCCACCAGGTTCTCCTCGCCCAGCTCCTCCAGCAGGTGCGAGCGGCCGAGCGCCACCATCGGCTGCGAGTGCACGTCCGAGAGGATCACCCGCGTCCCCTCGCCGCGGCTGCGGCGCACGATCTCGCCCAGCGCGTGCAGCCCGGTGCTGTCCATCGCCGGCACGTTGCGCATGCGGATGACCAGCACGCGCGGCCGCCCGCCGATGGACGAGAGCGTCTCGCGGAAGCTCTCCGCCGCGCCGAAGAAGAAGGGGCCGTTCACCTCGTACACCTCCACCCCCTTCGGCACCACCCGCCGGCGCACCCCGGCCGGGTCGCTCTCGTAGCCGTCGTCCGCCGGCTCCTCCAGCTCGCGCGTGACCGCCTGCACGTTGGTGACCTCGGCCATGCGGTGCATGAAGAGGAAGGCCGCGAGCACCATCCCCACCTCGATGGCCACCGTCAGGTCCACCACCACCGTCAGGGTGAAGGTCACCAGCAGCACCACCCGGTCGCTCCAGGGCGCGGTGAGCTCGGCCCTGAAGCTGCGCCACTCGCTCATGTGGTAGGCCACCACCGCCAGGATCGCCCCCAGCGCCGCCATCGGCACGTACGCCGCCCAGCGGCCGAAGCAGAGGGTGATGAGCAGCAGGGTGGCGGCGTGCGCCATCCCCGCCACCGGGGTGCGCCCGCCGCTGCGCACGTTCGTCGCCGTGCGGGCGATCGCCCCCGTGGCCGGGATCCCGCCGAAGAGCGGCGAGGCCAGGTTCGCCACCCCCTGCGCCACCAGCTCCATGTTGGAGCGGTGCTTCCCGCCGATCATCCCGTCCGCCACCACGGCGGAGAGGAGCGACTCCACCGCCGCCAGCAGGGCGATGGTGAAGGCGGGGCCCACCAGCGCCCGCGCCGTGGCCAGCGAGAGGTGGGGGAGCACGGGGTGGGGAAGGGAGGAGGGGATCCCCCCGAAGCGGCTGCCGATGGTCTCCACCGGCAGGTGGAGGAGGCGCACCAGCAGCGTGGTGGCGACGAGCGCCACGAAGGGCGCCGGCACCTTCGCGCTCACCCGCGGCCAGAGGACGATGATGGCGAGCGCGAGCGCCGCGACGCCGACCTCCGGCGGCGCGGCGGTGGAGAGGTGGCGCGCGTACGCCGCCCAGCGCGCGAAGAACTCGGCGGGGACGGGTCCCATTCGGAGCCCCAGCAGGTCCTTGACCTCGCCGCTGAAGATGATCACCGCGATTCCGCTGGTGAAGCCGGTGATCACGGGGCGGGGGATGAACTTGATGGCGGCGCCCAGGCGGGCCAGGCCGAAGGCGATCAGCATCACCCCCGCCATCATGGTGGCCAGCGCGAGCCCCTCCACGCCGTGCGTCTGCACGATGCCGTAGACGATGACCACGAAGGCGCCCGTGGGCCCGCCGATCTGCACGCGGCTCCCGCCCAGCGCGGAGATCAGGAAGCCGGCGACGATGGCGGTGTAGAGGCCCCGGTCCGGCGTCACGCCGCTGGCGATGGCGAAGGCGATGGCGAGGGGGAGCGCCACGATCCCGACGATGACCCCCGCGGTGAGGTCGGCGGCGAGCTGGCGGCGGTCGTAGCCGCGGAGCGTGGTGACGAGCTTGGGGACGAGCAAACCGGCCTCCGTATGGGTTCCGGACCGTGCGGGCGGTGAATCTATCCCTCGCCGCAACCCCGGTTCTCCCGCAGCGAGGCCGCCCGCCCGGAGCAGAGCCCGGACGGGCGGCAGGTCTCGAGGCGGCGGGGGCGCGGTCAGTCGGCGGCGTGTCCGCGCGTCGGCCCGGCTCCGCAGGTGGGGGTGAGCGCCTCGAGCGAGAGCACCATGCGCCCCGCCAGCGGGATGCGCGACTCCATCCGCAGCGGGATGCGGCGCGCGTCGTCGGTGAAGTGGATGAGGATCACGCCCTCGCGGTCGTAGTGGTGGGCGTCGCGCACCCGCATCTCCACCTGCACGGCCGGGAGCTCGCCCGCCGGCACGCGCACCGGCCCGCGGCCGAGCACCCGCACCCGCACCGGGTTGCGCGCGGTGTCGTAGTGCCGGTCGAAGCTGTACGTGTCGCCGTCGGCCAGGCGCAGCGTGCGCAGGAAGTAGACGAACGACAGCTCGTCGAGGGGCGCGCGGGTGGGCATGGCGCCGTCTTCCCGCATCCCCGTCCAGCGGCGCGAGCGCGGGTCCATGCGCACGTCCTGGCGCCGGGTGGAGACGGGCGAGCGCTCCACCTTGGTGAAGCGGATCGACGCCGTCTCGGCCGGGTCGAACCAGGAGCGGGTGTGGTTCTCCACCCCCACCAGCCCCATCCGCCCGCGGAAGTCGAAGCGCAGCAGCCAGCCGCCGCTCGCCGCGTCGGTCTCGACGGCGAAGGTGCCGCTCCCCATCCGCCCCAGCGGCCCGCTGCCGCGGTACACGCACGCCTCGCCGGGGGCGAAGGGGAACGACGCGGGCGCGCGCTGCCCCGCGGCGGTCGCGGCCAGCGCCACGGCGCCCACTGCGGCGAGTGCCAGCGCGGAACGGGCGTGCAGTCTCGGATGAAGCATCGGTCGTCTCCCCTGAGGCTCGTTGCCTTCGGACGCATCCAAGGTGGCGCCGGCAATGCCCTCGCGCGGACGGGCCGGGGTAGACGATCGTGTGGGGAGATCTTCGATTCTACTCGTCTGTCCGGATTGTGTCCGGCACGTCCGGCTTGATGGCTGGACGTTACCGTATTATCTTCAAGAAAGGGTGCAGGCATCTTGTCCATTTGCGTATACGGAGAGGCACATGGCTATCCAGAACAGCGGGATCATCGGCGGCGGCGGCGGCGGCTGAACAAGCGTGCCACTGCCGCCCAACCATTCTCCGTCTCTGTCGCAGTTCCCCCGCGCGGGGTCTGCCCATGACATTTACTTCATTCCGCGATGCGGTCGCCCTCCCTCCCCGAGCTTCGTAAGCGCTTCACACCTGACACGAACTACCGCATCGATCGCTGCGAGATCGTCATCTCGCTGTACGACGACCATCGGCGGGCGAAGTATTCCTGCCATTACGTGATCACGGTGACGGGGGACGCCCCCGAGACCGAGTGGGAAATCGTCATCCCGTCCTTGCCTCCCACGGTGCAGTTCGATGGTGCGGTAGATGCCGAGGGCGGACTTCAGCACACCTTCATCCCCCAGGGCAACGCCACCCGCATCCCGATCCGGTATCGCCGGGAACTGGTCTGTGGCAGCTCACCGTACCAGTTCAGCTATTCGTACGAGACGAGCCTGACGACGATCATCGCTCCGACGACGCGCGGCCGCATCGTCAATTTCACCGACTGGTTCATGCCGGACGTCGCCTGCGACCTGATGAAGGTTTCGATCCACCTTCCGCGGCGGTGTCGCGCAATTCAATCCTTTCCAGCCGCGAATCTCGAGTCGAACGTGATCTCGGTCCAGTACGAGAACATGCGACCTCTCGAAGTCTTCGCCTTCACACTGGCCTATCACCACCTGAAGCTCGGCACCGAGGTCTGGCTGTGGAGCGCGAGCGTCGTCGCATCCACCATTCTCGGCTGGATGCTCGGAAAGGCGCTCGGCTGATTGCGCCTCAGTGCTCTACGCGCTCTCCGCCGCAGGTATGAACCAGGCGTGATCTCAACATGGACGCCTCGCTCCCACTTCCTGACCCTTCGCACACGGAAGCGGAGGTCACCACACGGCTGAACGAAGTGTATGCGGACGAAGACAGTTCGCTCGATCCGATACTGCGTCGGGTGCAGCGGGAGTCGATCGGCCGCGAGGAGTGGTAGGTCCTTTCCCCCCTCTCTCCAAATCGCCCCCCTCACAGCTGTAACCTGACCGCGGGGCGGCGTGCGCCCGCCCGGCCCGGGGCTTGCCATTGCTCCGGCGGAGAAACGGCCGCCCCACCGCCGCCATCGCCACGCCGACCTCCCGCGCAGGGAACGGCGGGCGAGTGATGACGTCCCCTCGCGGCGGAGACGGATGCGGAAACTCCTGCTGGCGCTCGCCCTCTGCGCGGCCGCCGGCGCGTTCCACACGGCTGCCGCGGCGCAGCAGCGGGTGACGCTGCGCGAGGCCGAGGAAGCGGCGCTGGCCAACGGCACCCGCGTGCGCCTCGCCGCGGCCGACGAGGCGGCGGCGCGCGCCGACGTGCTCACCGCCCGCGCCTTCCCCAACCCCACCGTCACGGCGGACTACTCGAAGTCCGCCCCCCAGTACCACCTCACGGCCGACCAGCCGCTGGAGCTTCCCTGGCTGCGCCGCGCCCGCATCCGCGCCGCGCAGGCGGGGGCGCTGGGGGCGCGCTACCGGCTGGAGATCGAGCGCGCGGCCGTGCGCTACGCCGTCGGCAGCGCGTACGTGCAGGCGGCGGCCGCGCGCGAGCTCTTCGCCCTTTCCGCGCGCACCGGGCGCGAGGGCGGGGAGCTGGTGCGCATCGCCCGCACCCGGCAGCAGGCCGGCGACGCCAGCGAGCTCGACGTGGAGCTCGCGCTGGTCGCCGAGGGCGGGCTGCAGGCCGCGGCGCTCGCCGACTCGCTCGCCGCCGTGGCCGCGCTCCTCGACCTGCAGGCGCTGATGGGGATCCCCTCCGCGCACCCCGCCATCGTCCTGGCCGACTCGCTCGCGTCGCTCCCGGCGCTCGCACCCGCCGTCCCCGGCGCGGCCGCGGTGCCGCTGCGCACCGCCGCCGCGCAGGCCGAGGTGCAGGCGCGCACCGCGACGATCGCCGTGGAGCGCGCCCACCGCTGGGCCGCGCCCTCCGTCACCGCCGGCGTCGAGTGGCACGACCCCAGCGGCGGGGAGCCGGGGTACCTGCCGACCTTCGGCGTTTCCATCCCCCTCCCGCTCTGGGACCGCAACCGTGGGCCGCTCGCCGCGGCGCGGGCGGGGCTGCTGCGCGCGCAGGCCGAGCTGGACGCGGCGCAGCGCGAGGGCGCGGCGGCGCTGGCGGCGGCGGAGCGGAGCCGGGCGGCCGCGGCGGTGAGCGTGGAGCGCGGCCGCGCGCTGCTGGCGCACGCCGAACGCGTGGTGACCCTGTCGACGCAGGGATACCGGGAGGGCGCGTTCCCCATCACCACCGTGATCGACGCGCGCCGCGCCGCCCGCGACGTGCTGCGCCAGTTCGTGCAGGACCTGGCCGCCCTGCGGGCCGCGGAGAGCGCCGCGGCGCTGGCCCACATCGTGGGAAGCGCACCATGAGCCCATCTCGAGCGGTTCTCTCCGTGCCTCTGCGTCTCTGCGTGAGGCCGATCTGGTTCCGGCTGGCGATGGGGACGGCACTCCTCGCGGTGACGGCGTGCGGGAAGAAGACCGGGGGAGCGGAGGAAGAGGGTGGCGGCGAGGCCGAGGCGACGCCCGAGGTGGTGGCGCAGACCGCGGTGGCGCAGGTGCAGGCCTTCCCGGTCACCGTCACCGCGCTGGGGGTGGTCGGCGCGGCACCGGGGCACGTGGCCGAGCTCGCCGCGCCGGCGCCGGCGCGCGTGACCCGCATCTACGTCTCCACCGGGGAGGCGGTCGCCGCCGGGCAGCCGCTGGTCGCGCTCGACCAGACGGTGTTCGCCGCCGAGGTCCGGCGTACCGACGTGGACCGCGCCGCCGCGCAGCAGGCGTACGATCGCGCGCGCCGCCTGGCCGACGCCGGCATCCTCCCGCGCAAGGACGCCGAGACCGCCGCCGCCGCCCTGGCCGACGCCAACGCGGCCGCCATCGCCGCGCGGCACACGGCGGCGCAGGGCACGCTCCGCTCCCCCATCTCCGGCATCGTGTCCGCCGTCAACGCGCGGCTGAACGCGCAGGTCGACCCGGCGGCCACCCTGGTCCAGGTGGTGGACCCCCGCGGGCTGGAGGTCCACCTCGCCGTGCCGCCGGACCAGGCCGGGCGCATCCAGCCGCGCCAGCCCGTGCACCTGAGCGTGGGCCGCGCCGCCGGGGGCGCCGCGCTGGGCGAGGGGGTGGTCACCGGCGTCGGCGCGGTGATCGACACCGCCAGCGGGAGCGTGGACGTGCGCGCCGCCCTCACCCGGCCCGCGGGGCGGCTCTTCGTGGGGCAGGACGTCTTCGCCACCATCGAGGTGGCCCAGCAGGCGAGCGTGGTCACCGTCCCCGCCGCGGCGCTCGTTCCCGGAGAGGAGGGCCCGCAGGTGTTCGTGGTGGACGCGCGGGGGATCGCCCACGCGACGCCCGTGACGGTCGGCGAGCGGCGCGAGGAGGTGGTCGCCATCACGAACGGGCTGCGCGGCGGGGAGACCGTGGTCACGCAGGGCGCCTACGGCGTGCGGGACGGGGCGCGCATCCGGCGGACGGCGGCGGCGCCATGAAGCTGGTCGACGCGCTCGCCGCGCAGCGGCGTTTCATCTACCTGGCGGTGGCGCTGCTGAGCGTGGCGGGGGTCTGGGCGGCCACGCGCCTCCCCTCGGCCATCTACCCGGAGCTGACCTTCCCGCGCATCGCCGTGATCGCGCAGGGGTCGGCGCTCAACGCGCAGCAGGTGGTGTTCGCCATCACCCGCCCGCTGGAAGAGGCGGTGAGCAACGTCCCCGGGGTGCAGCGGGTGCGCAGCCGCTCCATCCGCGGGAGCGTGGAGATCTCGGTGGACTTCGCGCCGCGCACCGACATGGCGCAGGCGCTGCAGCTCACGCAGGCGCGCGTGAACCAGGCGCAGGCCGAGCTCCCCGCCGGCCTCCAGCTCACGGTGGAGCGCCTCACCCCCACCGTCTTCCCCATCCTCAACTACAACCTGACCGGCGGGAGCACCACCGACCTCTACGACGTGGCGCTCTACCAGATCCGCCCGGTCGTCTCCCGCATCCCCGGCGTCTTCCGGGTCGAGGTGCAGGGGAGCGACGTGCGCGAGCTGGAGGTGATAGCCGACCCCGCGCGCATGACCACGCTGGGGCTGAGCTACACCGCCCTGGCCGACGCCATCCGCGCCGGCATCCAGCCCGCCGCCGTGGGGCGCGAGACGCAGGACTACCAGCAGTACCTGGTGGTCACCGACCTGGAGGCGCACACCGCCGAGGACGTGGCCGACGTCGTGGTCCGCCCCGGCACGCGCGTGCGCGACGTGGCCACGGTGGTGATGGGGACGGAGGACCACGTGGCCCTGGTGGCGGGCGACGGGGAGCCGGCCGCGCTGATCAACGTCTCCCGGCAGGTGGGCGGCAACACCGTGGCCATCGCCGACAGCGTGGCGAAGGAGATGGCGGCGCTGCAGCGCACCCTGCCGCGCGGGATGAAGCTGAAGCCCGTCTACGACCAGGCCGTGCTGGTGAACGAGGCGGTGGGCTCGGTGCGCGACGCCATGCTCGTGGGCGCGGTGCTGGCCGTGGCCGTCCTCCTCCTCTTCCTCCGCCACGGCCGCATCACCGCCATCAGCGCGGCGTCGATCCCCCTCACCATGGCCATCGCCGTGCTGGGGATGTGGCTGCTCGGGCAGACCTTCAACCTGATGACGCTGGGCGGGATGGCGGTCGCCATCGGGCTGGTGATCGACGACAGCGTGGTGGTCACCGAGAACATCGCCCGCCACCTGGCCTTCGCGCCCGACCGGCGGACCGCGGTGCGCGGCGCGGTGGACGAGCTGATCTGGCCGGTGACCACCTCCACGCTCACCACGGTCGTGGTCTTCCTCCCGCTGGGGCTGCTGGAGGGAGTGGTCGGCCAGTTCTTCAAGGCGCTCTCCATCACCCTCTCCCTGGCCGTGCTGGTCTCGCTCGTCCTCGCGCTCACCGTCGTCCCGCTGCTGGCGGACCAGCTCATCCGCGAAGGGGAGGCGGAAGACGGGCACGAGGCGGTGCGCCCCGGCATCCGCGGCATCCCCGCGCGCATCGGCCGCGGCCTGCGCCGGCTGACGGAGGGGTACGAGCGCACGCTCGCGCGGCTGCTGCGCCGTCCGCAACGCCTCTTCGCCGTCGCCGCGGCGCTGGTGGCGGCGGGGTACCTGGCCCAGCGCTTCGTGGGCACCGGGTTCCTCCCGGAGATGGACGAGGGGGCGTTCGTGCTCGACTACTTCACCCCGGGCGGTACCGACCTGCGGGAGACCGACCGGGAGCTCCACGTCGCCGAGCGCATCCTCATGCGGACGCCCGAGGTGGAGGGGATCTCCCGGCGGACCGGGGCCGAGCTGGGGCTCTTCGCCACCGAGCAGAACGTGGGCGACATGGTGGTGCGGCTCAAGGCGCCGTCGCAGCGCTCGCGCAGCTCCTTCGAGGTGATCGACGAGGTGCGCGGGAAGATCGAGAGTCGGCTGCCGCGGCTGAACATCGAGTTCGTGCAGATCCTCTCCGACGTGATCAACGACCTGGCCGGCAGCGCCAGCCCGGTGGAGATCAAGCTCTTCGGCGACGACCTGGACCGGATGGAGCGATACGCGCGGACGATCGCGGCGCCGATGGAGAAGGTGGAGGGGCTGGTGGACCTGCAGAGCGGGGTGAGCGAGCCCGCGCCCGAGATGCACGTGCGGGTCGACCCCGCCCGCGCCGCGCGGGTGGGTCTCACCGGCGACGACGTGAACACCCAGCTCGCCGCCGAGCTGCTGGGTGCCGAGGCCGGCCAGGTGCGCGCGCTGGACCGCACCGTGGGCGTGCGCGTCCACGCCCCCGACGAGGTGCGCTTCGACCCGCTCCGCCTCCCCACGCTCCCGGTCTTCAGCGCCGCCACCGGTGCCGACGTGCCGCTGGGCTCCGTGGCCACGGTGGTCCGCGGGAGCGAGCGCGCCGAGCTGCGGCGCGAGAACCAGCGCCCCACCCTCGCCGTCACCGGCGGGGTGGAGGGGCGCTCGCTGGGCGCGGTGATGGCCGACGTGCGGCGCATCCTGGCCGCGCACCCCGCCCCGCCGGGGGTGCGGGTGGAGATCGGCGGCGCGTACGCCGGCCAGCAGAGCGCGTTCCGGTCGCTGATCGCCGTCCTGGCCCTCGCCGCGCTCTCGGTGATCGCGGTGATGGTGATCCAGTTCCGCTCGTTCGTGGAGCCGCTGGTCATCACCCTGGCGGCGCCCCTCTCCTTCGTGGGGGCGATGGCGCTCCTGCTCGTCACCGGCACGCCGCTCAACGTTTCCTCGCTGATGGGGATGGTGCTGCTGGTGGGGCTGATCGTGAAGAACGGGATCATCCTGCTGGACTTCGCCCATCACCGGATGAAGCACGCGGGCGAGCCGCTGGGCGAGGCGATCCGCGTGGCGGCGCGCACGCGGCTCCGCCCGATCCTGATGACCACCCTCTGCACCCTCTTCGGCCTCCTCCCGCTGGCGCTGGGCTGGGGCGCCGGGGCCGAGCTGCAGCGCCCGCTGGCGCTCGCGGTGATCGGGGGGCTGGCGCTTTCGACTCCCATCACCCTCTTTTTGGTGCCCGCCTTCGTGGTCGCCCTCCGCGGTCCCGGGTACCGACTCCAGGCATGACGCGACACCTCTCGCCTCTACTCGCCGCGCTGGCATTCGCCTGCACGGCCGCGCCCGCCGCCGCGCAGGTGATCGCGGGGCGGGTGGTCGACGCGGCGACCGGCGCCGGGGTGCCGCGCGCACGGGTGACCGCGGCGGGCGTGGGCCACCGCGAGACGCGCCGCACGCTCGCGAGGGACGACGGCCGGTTCTCGATCGTTGTGCGCGGCGGCGGCTCGTACCGCGTACAGGTCGCGCGGACCGGGTACGAGGACGCCGTGACGCGCGAGCTGGCGGTGGGCGCGGGCGATACGGTCGCGGTGGAGGTACGTCTCGCCGCCGCGGCGTACCGGCTCGATCCCGTCGTCGCCACCACGCCCCCGCGCCGCCTCTCCCTGGCCGGGGTGTACCGCCAGACGGACCCCACCCCGTCGCTCCTCGCCACCCCGACCACCGCGGAGGGCGGCCGGCACAGCGTCACCGTCCGCGGCGCGATGGTCACGCCGAGCAACTGCTGGACGCTCGCCGGCGCCGCGGACCGCATCGGCTCCGTCGTCACGCTGAACGTCCACGCGCGGCCCACCGCCCGCGGCTGCCCGCCCGACGCCACCGGCGCGTCCACCTACAAGGTGACGCTGCGCGGCATCCCGCCCGGGACCTACACCGTCCGCGTCCAGCACACCTACCGCGGCGACGCCGTACCGCCCGCGCTGGCGCTCGACACCACCGTCACCGTGCGCTGAGGCCGCGCGTTGCTTGACTTTTCCCTCCGGCGAGACCAGGGTGCGGAGCACACCAGACGGGAGCCGGTGGATGCAGGCGCGCATCGAGGGTCCGCTGTTCCACGTCTCACTGGCGGGTGAGACGAACGGCAGGGAGGCGGAGGAGATGTACCGCAGCGTGCTGCGCGAGTGCGTGGCGGGGGGGTGCTCGAAGCTGCTGGTGGACTGCCGCGAGCTTACGGCCGACCTCAGTCCCGTCGACCGCTTCTGGTTCGGGAAGGTGGTGGCCGACGAGAACGCCGCCGTCGCCGCGGGAAGCGGCGTGTACATGCGGGTCGCGTTCGTCGGGAGGGTGCCGCTGTTCGAGGAGCGCCGCCTGGGGCAGATCGTGGCCACCAACCGAGGCGCCGCCGTGAAGGTGACCGAGGAGCTGGAGGCGGCCTACCGCTGGCTCGGCCTGGAGCCGCCCGCCGACTAGAGCGGTTTTCTCTCCGGTCCGGAGTTCGTCGTGCATCCGCGGCCGCGGCGCCCTCTCCCTGCGCCTGGGCCCTCTCCCTGCGCCTGAGAGCGCAAACCCTCTCCCGTGCCGGGAGAGGGAGGCGGCCGCGGCGGAGGCGAGGCCTGCGACCGAGCGTGTGAATGCAGATGCAGCGCCGCCGGTCGGGGAC
>JBJMPM010000213.1:0-10373 GCA_045803205.1 Longimicrobiaceae bacterium | reverse complement strand
GCAGAGGAACTGAGAGAACGCAGAGGGCGATTCTGCGTTCTCTCAGTTCCTCTGCGTTCTCTGCGTGAAACGTTCTGTTGCTGACTTCAGGCCTGAGCGGTCTCCTCGGGCCTGAAATCATCGTCGACTGCCGAGAGCGTGAGCAGCAGCGCCGTGTCGCCGGTCGCGCGGATGTCCTCCGCGTTCCCGGGGCCGAAGTAGAGCAGGTCCCCCGCGCGCAGGTCGTGCTCGCCCCCCTCGTCGCGGTAGTGCAGCCCGCCCTCCAGCACCTGCAGCGTCATGGGGCTGTCGGCCTGGTGGGTGCCGATCGCCACCCCCTCGCGCACCGCCAGCAGCACCACGCGCAGGCGGCCGCTCTTGGCCAGCGTGCGCCCCGCGCGGCCGCTGCGCTCGTACGCCTCCTCCCCGCGCACCTCCGCGAGCTGCCCGGCCAGGTGAAAGGTCAGCGAGGCCCCCGCGAGGGGCCGAGTCATCGAAGACATGTCCGGCTCCGTCTCTGGCTGATGATGATGTCGTTCCGCCGCTTCTCCGGCGGCGCGGCTGCAAGCGCGGGGCCGCCCGCGCTCAGAAGGTGCTCACGAACCCCACGTACCACTTCCCCTTCCCCCCCTCCCCCGGCCGCACGTACTCCACCGAGAGGGCGTCCTGGAAGATGCTGATCCCGGTGCCGTACGACCAGCGCACCCCGTCCGTCACCTTCGACCCCAGCCGCGCCAGCGCCGGCGCCGACGCGTCGGAGACGTCCGACCAGCCCCCGTCGACCGAGAACACCACCGCCGGGCGCAGCGGGGGGATCATGAACCCCGCCGCGCTCGCCACCGGCCGGTTGCCGTACGGCGGCAGGTGCAGGAGCAGCCGCCCGCGCCCCAGCGCCGCCTCGCTCCCGCCGAACTCGTTGCGCTCGTAGCCGCGCAGCCCCTCGATCCCCCCGAAGCGGAAGAGGAACTGCGGCGGCGCCGTCCCCGCCACGAACCCCGCGTCGCCGCGCCCGACCAGCGTGATGTAGCGCCCCGTGCGCCGGAGCGACAGGAGCGCCGCCACCCGCTGCGTGCGGAAGTCGCCGAGCCCCACGTCGCCGCGCAGGTCGGCGAGGAGGCTGTTCCCCAGCGAGAGCGCCCCGGCGCCGCGCGCCCAGCGCAGCCCCCCCTCCACCGCCGCGTGCGTCCCCGGCTCCACCGCCGCCAGCGGGGGGAAGTTGGTCGACGCGCCGCCGAACAGCCCGCCGCTCACGTGGCGGGTGACGGAGTCCTCCTCCTCCCAACGCCCGCCGATGCGCGCCAGGAAGCGCCCCGCCTGGCGGGAGAGCTGGAGCGTGGCGCCCGTCGCGTCCAGGTAGTCGCGCACGTCGTAGCCGGCCAGCGCGGCGCCCAGCGTGTACCCCAGGTCCCACTGCAGCGGGGGACGGAAGGCCTGCGTGTCCACCAGCCGGCGGTACCCGGTGGCCGAGAGCGTCCAGCGCGGCCCCCCCGCCACCGCCGGCTGCGGATGCCAGCGCGCCGAGAGCTCGCCGCGCGCCGTCCCCTCGGCGAAGGCCCAGCCGGCGGTGCCGTACACGTCCCAGTCGCGCCGCTCCGGGTTGCCGGGCTCCACCCGCGCCGCGATGCCCAGGTACGCGCCCTCGACCCGGTTGTAGCGGAAGAGGTGGTCGCCGCGCTCGTAGCGGAACAGCGCCACCCGCACCGCCCGGGGATGCGCGTCCGGCGGCCGCACCGCCGCGCGCAGGTCGGCGAAGTCGGAGATGTCCAGCGCCGCCGCCGGCTCGCCCACCGCCCGCTCGAACCCGGCGAACACGCTGTCGCCCGGCACCATCGCGCGCACCAGCCGCTGCCCCGGCTGCTCCGGGCGCCATCCGGAGTTCAGGCGGTAGCCGGAGAAGGTCGTCACCATCCGGATCGCCGCCGCGCCGCCGAAGAGCGGCGACGACACCTGCAGTTCGCGCCGCTGGCGGTAGGGGAGCCAGAAGCGCCCGTCCACCAGCCCGTTCTCCAGCTCGAAGTACACGCCGCTCTCCGCCGGGAGGAGCCCGCCGCGCCGGTCCACGAAGCCGAAGCGGGCGCGCGCCACCGCCGCGCGGTCCACGTCGACGTAGAAGGTGCCCGCCACCGTGCGCGCGGTGTCGGTGATCCCCGCGCGCTGGCGCACCGTCACCGGCACCAGGGTGGTCACGCCCTGCTGGGTGCGCACGCGCACGGTGTCGCCCGCGACGTAGCGGTAGAAGTCGAGCCCGCGCCAGGAGAAGGGGTGCACCGCCGACGACATCCGCGCCCGCCCCCCCGGCGCGGAGGCCAGGGAGAAGACGTTGATGGTGTTCCCGTACAGGTGCGGAACGACCCAGGGCGCGTCGAGGAGGGAGCCGATGGTGTAGGGCGTGGGGGCCAGCATCCGCACCCGGTGCCCGCGGATGCGCTGCAGCAGCCCCTCGCCGCGCGCCCACGACACGTCGCCCGCCAGCTCGTCCACCGTCACCGGCAGCTCGCCGCCCTGCGCCGAGTCGGGGTGCAGCGAGAGGTAGACCGCCGCGTCGAGGTGCGCCTGGTAGTCGTCGAGCCCCGCGGGGATCGCGCTCCCCGCGCGGATCACCCGCTCCACCAGCGCGCGCGTCGCCGGCGAGTCGAAGATCCCGTTGTCCGGCGCGGCGATGGGGGTCGGTGGAACGGGGTGCGGCGCGGCACGGCCCGTGTCCGGCCGCGCGCCGATGTAGATGGTGTCCACCCGCGGGCGCGGCACGGTGTCGCGCTGCAGCAGGAGCACAGCCATGGCGGTGAGAATCATCCGTTCGTCCCCGGGTCGGCCTGCTCCTCCGATCAAGGGCAAGCGCCGGACCAGACGGGCAGAAGCGTCTCACGCAGAGACGCGGAGTCGCGGAGAGAGGCGGGGCGGTCCTCTCCGTGTCTCCGCGTCTCTGCGTGAGATTGCAGTTGCAGTTATGCCGTCAGCTCGGCCTCGACCTCGCCGCGCACCTGCACCGCCAGCGCCGGCAGGTTGGTGATGATCCCGCGCACCCCCTCGCGCAGCAGCCCGCGGATGCGGTAGGGGCGGTCGACCGTCCAGACGATCGCCGCCATCCCGGCGCGCCGGAACTCCGCCAGCGCGGCGGGGGTGGAGCGCCGCGCGGCCAGGCACACCCCCGACGCGCCGAGCTGCCGCGCGACCGCCATCGCCAGCCCCGCGCGCCCCTCGCTCAGGAAGTAGCAGGTCGCCTCCGGGTCCAGCCGCCGCACCTCGGCCACCGACGCGGTGGAGAACGAGGAGAACACCGTGCGCCCGCGCAGCCCCGCGCGCGCGATCGCCTCGACGGCGGCCGCCTCGGCGCCGGGGCGCTTGAGCTCCACGTTCAGGAACGCGCCCGACTCCGCCGCCCAGGCCACCACCTCCTCCAGCCGCGGCACCGGCTCGCCCCCCGCGCGCGCCTCGGAAATGCGCGCCCAGGAAAGGGTGGCGACGTCGCCGGTGGCGTCGGTGGTGCGGTCGAGGGTGTCGTCGTGCAGCACCACCGGCACCCCGTCGGCCGAGGGCTGCACGTCGAGCTCCACCCCGTCCGCCCCCTCCTCCAGCGCCAGGCGGAAGGCGCGCAGGGTGTTCTCCGGCGCGCCCCGCGGCGCGCCGCGATGACCCAGGATCAGCGGTCGGGGTGCGAGTGGCACGGCACGCTCCGGCTGGGGACGGAAGTCTGTGGGGGATGATGGAATCTAGCGCCCCCGGAGCCGGGGTGGGTACTCCGTATAGCTTGTGAGGCCTCTGTCCCTCCGTTTCCGTCCCTGGATCGCCACCTTGGGGAACACCCCGTCCCACCGCTGTCCTGAATCACCCGTAAACGGTGCTGTATCTGGCGGCGATTGCTGGAATTACGGCTCCTCTCTCCGCCAATCGTGACGAGAAGGGAGTACCCGGGACAAAAATCAAGTGTACAAAGTGAACAACGTTCCTTACGTTGAAGGGCGCGGGGAATCGCCCCGCGCGCCAACCTTCACCGCAAGGAGCCCCTCATGAGAAGTGTACGCTACCTCCTGGCCGCCGCGGCGCTGCTCGCGGCCGCCGCCTGCGCGAACCCCGACGGCATCACCGCCCCGCGCTCCGCCGCTCCGCCGCGGCTGGACGGCGGCTACATGGGCTCCGGCGGGCTGGAGGACCCCGGCGAAGACGCGGGCGGGATCACCTCCAGCGCACCGGCGGGCGGCGTCCCCGCGCCGGGCGACACCACGGAGGCCGGCGGTGGTGGCGGGCGGGGCGGCTACATGGGCTCGGGGGGTTGAGAGACTCTTGAGAACCACGCGGAGTCCCGATCCCGCATCTGACAAATGACTGTGCATTCGTAGAGACCCGCACAGATGGTTCGCAGACGGAGTCGACGGAGTCGACGGAGGACTGCCAGGCTTTCTCCGCCGACTCCGTTGACTCCGTGTGAGTCCATTCTGTCGGGGTGTGGCCGGCCCCCGGAATAACGTCCCGGGAGGACCGGGTTCTCAGGAGTCTCTGGCCTGTCGGCCCGCGACGGACCGTCAGTCGTCGAACTCCGTGGCCAGCGGCGCGGCAAGCGCCGCCACCAGGTGTTCGGCCAGGCTGATTCCCGCATCCTCCGGATCGGCGGGTGCGGGAGGCGGCGGCTGGAGCACGCGCGCCGGGACGCCCATGCGCACCGTGCGAAGCGACTCCAGCACCCGCTCCGCGGCGAGCCTCTGCTCGGCTTCGTGGCGCTGGATGGCCACCTTCAGGGCATGCCCGGCCGCGAGCTGGCCGCGGTCGGGGTCGCCGAGCGCCGCGGCGCCCTGCGCGAGCGCCACCAGCGATTCCGCCACGCACTCCGTGTCCTCGTACTCGTCCACCAGGCGCCACGTCTCCGACCACATCGCGGCGAAGGTCAGGCGGTCGCCCAGCCCCGCGGCGGCACGCGCCATGTTCGACGAGATCAGCCGGCGGTCGTTGAGCCGGTTGATGTGCGGCAGGAGGGCGCGGAACACCTGCAGCGCCTCGTCGTACCGCCCCTCCTCCAGCCAGAAGCGGGCGACGTCGTGCGCGAGCGCGACCAGCCGCGGGTGGCGGCGGCCGTAGGCGCGGAAGGCGCGCCGTGCCCACTCCTCGGCCTCCTCGGCGTGCCCGCCGTTCGCGGCCACGCAGAAGAGGTCGTGCAGCGCCATCGGCCGCACGTCCCAGAGCGCGCGCCGCCGGGCCACGCGCAGCGCCTTGACGTACCAGAGCCGGGCGGTGGGATAGTCGCCGCGCTGGCGGAAGAGGGTCCCCAGGCCGATGCACGCCAGCCCGTAGTGGTTCCAGTCCCCGGTGCGCCGCGCCAGCGCCAGGGTGCGGCGAAACCAGGTCTCGGCCCGCCGGTACTCGGCGCTGCGCCGCGCCAGCAGCCCCACCGTGTACGCCGGAAAGGGCTCGTCGGGGGTGGCGAGCGCGGCGCTGTGCGCGAAGGCGAGCGCGGTGCGCGGGAGCCCCTGCTCGCCCGCCCAGCGCGAGAGCGCGTGGCAGGCCTGGGTGAGCTGCGCCGCGGGGTTGCGCGCGCGCCCGTCCAGCGCGCGGCCGATGGCCTCGAGCTGCTGGCGCAGCTCGCGCGCGGCGCCCAGCGACCCCAGCCGCTCGCGCCGGCGCTTCGCCAGCCCCGGCACGAACAGCCGCCCCCGCGACTCCGGCGGGGTGGTGCTCCACAGGTCGGCGTCGCGCAGGAACTCCCAGAGCGTCACCCCCGCCCCGCTGCGCATCTCGTCCAGCACCCGGTACCCCTCGAAGGGCTCGTCGTACGTCATCAAGCCCGGCGGTACCACCCAGAGCCGCTGCGGTCGTCGCTCCCCCATCCCCGTATTCCCTCCGCGCATATTGTTTACTTTGCCTTCACGCCAAGGCGAAAAAGATACGATAATCACGGCATTATCGGTCCGCAATTGGACGAAGTGAACGAAATCGGGAAATGGACACACTTGGATCAAAGTCGGCGGATAGGGCGCGGTGAGTGTCGGCTAAGGTATGTCTGAAAGGAGTGCCCCGGAGAGCGGGCCATGCAAATGGACAACATTGATCAGCATCAGATTCTGACGACTTCCGACTATTGATACATCATGCCAGGGCCGGCCAGAAAAGATTCGTCTCACGCAGAGACGCAGAGAGGCACGGAGAGAACCCGCTCTCCGTGCCTCTCCGCGTCCCGGCGTGAGACGCTTTTGCCGGGGCCTGGCCGGCGGCGCGGCTGCTACTTGCCGAACACGCCGATGCCGTAGCGGCAGGGCTCGGCCGAGCAGGTGGCCATGGTCACCTTCACCCGGTAGGCGCCGCTGCGGCTCGGGGTCACGCTCACGATCGGCACGTCGTCCATCTCCACGTCCTGATCGATCTGGTTGCCGCGCGAGTCGTACAGCACGAAGTCCAGGTCCGAGCAGTCGGTGTCGCAGGCGCCCATGATCTGGTACTGGGTGCCGATCTCCAGGTCCAGGCTCACGAACTCGTTCGCGCCCTGGTCCAGCGAGCCGGTGTAGATCCGGTGCGTCATCGAGTAGCCGCGGCTCTCGAAGGTGCGGCCGGCGGTCTGGAGGAGGCGGCGGACCTGCGCGACCCACTCGTCCTGCGGGATCGCCGCGGCGGTGGTCGACACGAGCATGCCGGCGACGGCTGCCAGGGCGAGGGCAGTGCGCTTCATGGGAGGGTTCTCCTGCGTACGGAAGGTGAGCGCGCGCCGCGGGGGGACCGCGGCAGAATTGGGCGGGAGCAGCCGGGCATAAACGCCCGAACCGCGATGCGGCGCTTCAACTTGCATCGCGCCGGGGGTTCTGTCAACGGTTCGCGCGCGGGCGCTCCCGCGCGCGGCGGCGCGGCGAGAATGGCGGCGCGGCACGTGCGGGCATATCTTGGTCCCCCCCGCGGCGCGCCCGCGGGCGCGGCGCGGGAAGCGCCGCGAGGAGCACGAACCCGGCAGCGGCCCATGGCAAGCAACGCCCCCACCAAGCTCGTCGCCGTCCCCACCGCGGGCGGCGTGCGCGAGCTCGAGCCCGCGCACGAGGAGCGCAACCCCGGCACCCGGCTGGATCTGGACTGGGTGGCCGACGTGCGCGTGAACCTGAGCGCGGTGGAGCGCCGCGCGGCCACCATCGGCACGCGGCGCACGGTCAAGAAGGAGTGGCAGGCGGCGTGGCTGCTGCGCGCCATCACCCTGATGGACCTCACCACCCTCTCGGGCGACGACACCGCGGGCACCGTGCGCCGGCTCTGCGCCAAGGCGCGCCACCCGGTGCGCGAGGACCTGCTGGAGGCGCTGGGTGCCGCGAATCTCCCCATCCGCTGCGCCGCGGTGTGCGTGTACCACCGCTTCGTGGAGGTGGCGGTCGAGGCGCTGCGCGGCTCGGGAATCCCGGTGGCCGCGGTGTCGACCGGGTTCCCGGCGGGGCTCTCCCCCTTCGAGCAGCGGGTGGAGGAGATCCACGCCTCGGTGGGCGCGGGGGCGGAGGAGATCGACATCGTCATCACCCGCGAGTACGTGCTCACCCAGCAGTGGGAGGCGCTCTACGACGAGGTGCGCGCCTTCCGCGAGGCGTGCGGCCCGGCGCATCTGAAGGCGATCCTGGCCACGGGCGAGCTGGCCACGCTGCGCAACGTGGCCAAGGCGTCGCTGGTGTGCATGATGGCGGGGGCGGACTTCATCAAGACCTCCACGGGGAAGGAGGCGCGCAACGCCGAGCTGCCGGTGGGGCTCACCATGGCGCGCTGCATCCGCGAGTACCGCGAGCGCACCGGCTACGACGTGGGGCTCAAGCCCGCGGGCGGCATCCGCACCGCGAAGGACGCGGTCGTCTGGATGCTGATGATGAAGGAGGAGCTGGGGACGGAGTGGCTGCGCCCCGCCCTCTTCCGCTTCGGCGCCAGCTCGCTGCTGGGCGACATCGAGCGGCAGCTGGAGCACCACGCCACCGGCCGCTACTCGGCGGCGCACCGCCACCCGATGGCGTAGATGAAGATCTTGGCGGAGTGGCTCACGCAGCGGGTGGAGAACCGCCCCGCCGCGCACCACCGCGACCTGTCGCCGATGACGGCGCTGCGCATCCGGCGCGAGTGGGCGAAGCTGAAGGCCGAGGCGGGCGAGGGCGACGAGCTCTGGGCCTTCGGCAACCCGTCGAACACCTGGAAGAAGCTGGGGAAGCACACCGGCTACGCCATCGTCCGCAACGGCAAGATCGTCAAGAGCGTCACCGTCACCAGCGAGTAGCCAGGAAAAAGATCGTCTCACGCAGAGACGCGGAGACGCAGAGAGAGCCGCCGTGCCCTCTCTGCGTCTCTGCGCGAGACGGCTCCTGCCAAACCCTGCAGCCGATATCCGTCGAGAGAATTGGGGAGCGTTTGAAAACTAATTGAAGTGGTTGCTACTGCTGCACTTAGGCGTAATTGAAGTTGAATTAAAGTGAATTAAAGTGAATTAAAGTTGATTCGTTTCGTACTTGCCTCACGTGCCCACCAGTCTCCAACGCGCGCCCCTCGTTCTGCCTTCAAGCTCCACCGAGCCCAACAGAGGGAATTCGGCATCCGGCCGCATCCTTGCGAGTGCCGGCGGCTCGATCCTCCTCCTCCGCGGCGAGCGCACCGATGATCTGCATCCTGCACGGCTACCTGCTGGAAGGCTCCGGGAGCAACCTGTGGACGCGCTCGGTGGTCGAGTCGCTCTGCCGGCAGGGCGAGACCGTGCACCTGATGGCGCAGGAGAACCATCCCGAGCGCTACCCCTTCATCGCCGAGGCGCGGCGCTACCTCCCCGGCGGCGCGGTCGAGACCTTCCACCGGCGCGAGGGCGGCGCGGAGGGCGGCTGCTGCGTGCTGCACAAGCCGGTGCTCGGCGACACGCTCCCCGTGTACGTGTGGGACCGGTACGAGGAGTTCGCGAACGTCGTCCCCATGGTGGACCTCCCCGACGCCGCCATCGACGACTACCTGGAGCGCAACGTGGCCGCGCTGCTGCGGATCGTGCGCGAGAACGGGATCACCGCCATCCATGCCAACCACGCGGTGCTGATGTCGGTGGTGGCGCAGCGGGTGAGCGCCGAGACGGGCGTCCCCTTCACCATCATGCCGCACGGCAGCGCGCTGGAGTACGCGGTGAAGCGCGACGTGCGCTTCCTGCGCCTGGCAACCGGTGCGTTCGCCGCCGCGGGGCGAATCTTCGTGATCGGCGACGAGATGCGCGGGCGTGTCAATGCGGTGTTCGCGGGGCTGCCGGGGCTCGGCGCGAAGCTGTGCGACCTGCACCTGGGGGTGGACACCAGCCAGTTCGAGCCGGTCGCGCGCGAGGGCCGCCGCGGCCGCATCGCCGAGCTGCGCGGCGCGCTGGCCGGCCTCCCGCGCGGCCGTACGCCGGAGCAGACGCGGGCGATGCTCTCCCGGCTCCGCGGCGACCTGGACGGCGCGGGGCTGGAGTACGCGCTGGCCGCGGCGCGGGGCTTCGAGAGCAAGGCCCCGGACGCCGACCTCGAGGCGCGGCTCGACGGGGTGGACTGGGAGCGCGACCCCACGCTCCTCTACGTGGGGCGCCTGATCTCGGCCAAGGGGGTGCAGGAGGTCGTGGCCGCGCTCCCGCTGCTGCTGGAGCGCGCCCCGGGGCTGCGGCTGCTGGTGGTGGGGCACGGGCCCCTGCGCGAGCCGCTGGAGGCCCTGCTCTGGGCGCTGGAGCACGGCGAGCGGGCACTGGTGGAGCGCATCGTGGCGACGGGGCGGGCGCTGGAGGGCGACCCCGAGGGCGAGGGCGGCGGGCTGGAGCTGACCAAGGTGGCGCGCTTCCTGGCGCAGCTCCGCGAGCGCGGCGAGCTGGACGCCTGGTACGCGGCGGCGCGGGCCCACCTGCGGCCGGAGCGGGTGGTGTTCACCGGCTACCTGACGCACCGCGAGCTGCGCCACCTCTTCCCCTGCTGCGACGTGGCGGTGTTCCCGTCGGTGGTGAAGGAGGCGGGGCCGCTGGTGTTCCTGGAGGCGCTCGCCTCGGGCGCGTTCCCGCTGGGCACCTACTTCGGGGGGATGAAGGCGAGCATCGACTCGGTGGCCGCGGCGCTCCCCCCGGGCGATGCCGAGCCGATGAAGCTCGACCCCGACCCCGGGCGCACCGTCGCCGACATCGTCCGGAACGTCCCCCTGGCCCTGGCCGCCGGGGGCCGCAGCAAGGAGGCGCTGCGCCGCGTCGCGCGGGAGCACTACGACTGGGCCAGCGTCACCCGCACCTTCGCCGCGGAGCTGCGAGCCCTCGCCGGCTGACGCAGGAAAAGATCGTCTCATACCAAATCCGCCTGAACACCTGGTGTTGAACGCACCTCAAACAAACGACGTCATCCTGAGGCCGTCCATGCTGTAACCATCGTCTGCGGAATAACTTGCAGGCCGAAGGATCTATAACCGCGTCAGCACGTGAG